>WRHA01000257.1 GCA_009783395.1 Defluviitaleaceae bacterium | reverse complement strand
ATTCGGGTTTTGATTTAATGCGCAGTCGGAGAAAAGAAATATTCCGTTGTTACCAAAATCGCAGTCGGGGACAACCATAACGAAGAACGATGACACAATCGAAACACCCGGTGCGGTTTTTAAAATTTGCAGGCTGGGGCGCAAAACATCGGCTGTCGAGTACACCGCTCCCGCAACCATGCCGTCGGCTATTGCCTCTTTTACAAGCATGTCACCGAGCGCGACAGGATTTTCCGCCAGCATTTTTCGCGCCGCTTCGAGGGTCATACCCTTTGCTTTGCGAAGCTCGTAGAGTTTTTCCGAAAGGGGGTTTAATTCGGGATAATTTATCGGATCAATGATTATTGCCCCGGCAATTTTTGCGTTTTCCGCCGCGGCCATATTTTCGATTTCTGTGCGGTCGCCGATTAAAATAATTTTAGCAAGCCCCTCGGCAAGAATTTGCGCCGTGGCTTTCAGCATTCTCGGCTCAAGTGATTCGGGCAGAACAATCGTTTTGCACTGTGATTTCGCACGTGTCTTTACGTTTTCCAAAAAATTCATTCTCATATCCCCTAAATTTCATTACATTATAGTCACAGTAAGATTACCACAAATTTTAAATCGCTTCAACAAATTAGACCTCATCGTAAACGCTTTTTAACACAGCGAGGGTTTTTTGTGCCGCACGAAAGTCAAAACGCTCAATTTGTCGGCATAGAACAACGGTTTCGGGGATTGCGCGAAGTTCGTCAATGAAACGATGACAATCGGAATCTTGTGATTTTATCAGCGGGTCGAGCTTTTCGAGCAAGGCAAGTGCGGCATCCCTATCGAACAGCATTGCTTGGGGCAACACGATTTTTGGAGCGTCGATGTTTTTGATAACGCGATCCATCTCGCTTTGTAAAAGGGAGAGCTGCTCTGCGGTCGGCGTTTCTGCGAATTGCAGTGAGTGTTCGATACTTTCTGCGGCTTTTGCGAGAGCGGGTTCTTTTAGAAGCCCTGCCAAACTTTTAATTGTGTGCGCCATCCGATGAGCCGTTTCGGTTTCATCCGATTCCAGCGCGCTCACGATTTTGTTAAACGAATTTTTGTGATCCCGTGCGAAATCGAATTTTATTTTTTCCGCAATTTCATTGCTGTATTGATCCATGTCGCGCTTGGTTTTTCTTTTTGCCGCGGCGGCAATAACTTTGGCCGGCTTTGTGTCGCGCACGAATTTTTTCAAAATAATGTCCAGTTGTTTCGCGATAATCGGTTTTGAAATAAAGCCGTCAAACCCGTTTCGGATATACATTTCCTTTTGACCGATTAATGCGTTTGCAGTCAATGCGATTATCGGGTTTGTGTAGCCCGCATTGCGCATTTGCCGCATAGTTTCCGTACCGTTTATGCCGGGCATCATTTCATCCATAAAAATTATATCGTACATATTTCCCTTTTTTATTTTTTCCAATGACTCGTATCCGTCACTGCAGGTTTCAATTTGCAAATCGTAAAACTTTAAAAAACCCACGGATACAAAAAGAGTGGACTCAGTGTCGTCGACGACAAGCACCTTGCCGTACGGCATCGGGTCGGCTATGAATTCGTGCTTGCTTGAAACCATGGTTTCATCCATATCTTGCAATCGCGCGGCAGATTCTTTTCCAATAATACCGGAGCCGCAAACCCGTTGGGGAATGGTGACAACTACGGAGGTTCCGACGCCGACACTGCTTTCCATTTCCATGCGGGCATCCATTATTTCCAGCAAGTTTCGAACAATCGGAAGCCCCAGGCCTGTTCCGCGAATATATCGTTTATTGCGCTCGTGGAGGCGGGTGTACTCGCTTTCATGCAACAGCTCGCGTTGTTTTTTGCTCATGCCGAGTCCCGTGTCATGCACGCAAATAATCAAATCGACAACACCGTCCACAACCTCGCCGCACGAAAAGCTCAGCTCAACCGAGCCTTCTTCGGTGTATTTAAACGCATTTGACAATAAATTATTTATAATCTGCTCGATGCGAACAAAGTCCCCCATCAAATCAGCGGGGATTTTTTCGTCCACATGCAAATAAAAACCTATGCCCCTATCGTCCGAATCCGTGTAATGCAAACTCACAATATCGGTGATTAGCGAGGCAACCGCGTATTCTTCATTCAACAGTTCGATTTTACCTGCCTCGATTTTTGAAAGATCCAAGATGTCGTTTACAATATTCAGCAATACTTTTGCAGAGCTTTGAATTTTTGAAAACGGACGATCCATTTCCGCCGGCAGTTTGGGATTTTGCAATTGTATTTCCGCTACGCCCAAAACCGTTGTGATCGGGGTGCGTATTTCATGGCTCATTCTCGCCAAAAATTTACTCTTGGCTTCGCTATTTGCTTCCGCGAGATTTCGCTCCCATGCAAGCTTCTCCTCTCTTAATCGCGAAATGCTGAAAAAGAGGATTAGCGCGCAGAGATAAATGATTATGATTAAAGCACTCAGCGGAAACATTATGGCATTCAGGCTTTGTTCAACCGGATTCTCCACCGCAGAAACGGGAACGATGTCAAACAAAGTCCAGCCTACTGTATTAAGCGGTGCGGAAACAAAATAAGAACTCCCCAAACTGGGGCCGTAAAAGGTTGCCACTGCAACACCATCGCGGATATAGTCAAGAAGCTCGTTACCCGCACTGCCGGGTATATCGCGGAGATATTGAATATTTTCGTTGTTGCTGATTACCGGGTTCGAGTGATAAATGAACTGACCGTCGTTTGTTACCAGCACACGGTAGCCTTCGCCTAAAGCCGGGTCATGCGCAAGCTTGCTTAAAATATCATCTTTTGTAACGGATATGCCGACAACCGCCCCAACACCGTGTAAATCGGGAAGAAATGTGGCGATTCCCGCCGTGAAGGTTTGCGGACCGGTTGACCAATAAGGCTCGGTCATAATGACAACACCTTCGCCGGCTTCTATTGCGGCATGAAACCAGGCGGCGCTTTCGGGCGTCCATGCTCCCGGCGGGGGGCGAAGACCACTGCCATTTATAAAGCTTTGATCAAGAAACCCAATAAATGCGTTTGAAACATAATAATTTTCGCTTACAATCCGTTCCGCTATTTCGATAAAATCCAAATCCCTTTGGTCAAGACTGCGAAATCCCGGCTCGCGGGCATCCTGCGGATATGACAATGCGGACAGAGCATTTGCAAATGTGTCAACCTTACCGTATGCGGTCATGAACCATGCATCAATTTCCGCGGCGTAAAGCTGTTTCTCGCGCTGTGCAATGCCAAGCACACGGTCATATATAATGTCGCGCACTGTCATATTTATAATTAGGTACAAAAAAATCAGGCTGATAAGAAGTAACACGGCCGTGCCAAGACCCGTGTAAACAAAAAAAATCCAGCCCCGTTTTGTATTTTTTATCTTGTTTATCATTTAATCACGTCTCAATCACGTCTTTCCAAATATGTACAAAATCAGAGCACGCCAAGCGTGCAATGGACACCGTTGGCATCCGGTGGTTGGCGAAATTACGTCTCGAAGCCAGATGGTGTTTCCTCGTCTGCAATAAAATGAGTGTATATCGGGCATGTTGGTTTGTCAACGGCGAACATGCATTTCAAATCGGTGCGGGTAGTGTCACTACCCGCACCGATTTAAAAATTCTTGCGATCAATGTATGGATCAATTATATTTGACCCGAGGTGAGGTCATGTATAACGAGCTTGAAGCCTACATATCCTGCGGCGCATATCCGTTTCATATGCCGGGGCATAAACGAAACGCGAACTTTTTTCCGCCAAATTTGTTTCAGCTTGATGTAACCGAGCTGCCCGAAACAGACGTGCTTTCCGCGCCCGGAGGAATGATACGAGATTTGCAGGAAAAGATCTCGCGGTTTTACGGCAGCGACGAGAGCTTTCTTTTGGTAAACGGCTCTTCGGCAGGGGTTTCGGCGGCTGTATGTGCCGTAACTTCGGGCAAGCAATCGCGCATTTTCGTGCCGCGAAATGCACATGCAAGCGCGGTAAACGGGCTGGTTTTAAGCGGCGCGACGCCGATATGGTTTTTGCCGGAATTTACAACAGATGGGCTTGCGGGACGTGTTTCTCCCCAAAACTTCGACGACATGCCATACGGAGCGGCCGCGCTTATCGTAAGCCCGACATATGAGGGCTTTGTGTCGGATATTGCGGCGATTGCAGCAAAGGTTCACGCACGTGGCGGCGTTCTTATTGTTGACGAAGCGCACGGAGCGCATTTTGCGTTTCACGATTATTTCCCCGCACATGCACTAGCTTGCGGTGCAGATATTGTGGTAAACAGTTTTCACAAAACACTGCCGATGCTTTCGGGTTGCGCAGTTTTGCATGTTAAAGGCGGGCGAGTTGATGTTCCGCGATTGAGATTTTTCATTAACGCGATGCAAACGACCAGCCCGTCGTTTGCGATGATGGCGCAGTGTGATTTCGCACTTGAGAAATTGTGGGCGGAGCCGGATTTATTTGATAAATATGTAGAACGGCTTGAAACCGCACGCCAAGAGTTTGGGCAAAACATCGTTAAAAACGATGATCCCGGCAAGTTGCTGTTTAACGGCGTAATTGCCGCCGACGATATTGCATTTGAAATGACAACGGATCGACACACCCTTGCAATGACTTCCGTAGCAGATACGGACGAAGGATTTGCGCGACTTTCTCGCGCCGTGCAAAACACATCACCACCCCCGAAGGGCGACAATACGATCGCTCCGGTACTGCCCGAAATCGCCATGTCCCCACGAGAAGCAATAATGCGCAACTACGAAAACATCCCAAGCGAACAAGCCATCGGCAGAATCTCGGCGGAAGTTATCGTCGAATACCCGCCCGGAATCGCCTGCCTAGTCCCCGGCGAAAGAATCACCAAAAAAATTTCAAATCCAACACTGCGGGTTGTGCGGGAAAGAACTTCGACAAAAAAAATCGTTGCTGTATGAGCAACGATTTTTTTTATCAAAGTTTGGCCTTTTCAAAGGCTTGCAAGGGTGTGGGGACAGCGTCCCCACGGTCTTAGCACAGAGGTACAGCCTAATAATCCTCCGAAAACTCCTCCGCCCGAGCAACCGTCGGGTAGTACAAATCCTCATCGTCGTCGTCATCTTCGCCATAACCCGGCGCATTTTCAACCTCGATACTGCGATAAACCGGCATACCCGTTCCGGCGGGGATAAGCTGACCGATAATAACGTTTTCCTTCAGCCCGATTAATCTGTCCTCTTTTCCGCGAATCGCGGCCTCGGTTAAAACGCGTGTGGTTTCTTGGAACGATGCGGCGGAAAGGAACGAATCTGTCGCAAGCGATGCCTTTGTTATGCCCAAAAGCACGCGGGT
>WRHA01000256.1 GCA_009783395.1 Defluviitaleaceae bacterium | reverse complement strand
CGTTTCCGTTTCGCCCGCCGCGAGAACCGCCGCGTGTACATTTATCCCAAACATGCCCTTGCCTCCAAATTTCGGAAGCAGAGAGGGGTGGATGTTAAAAATTCGACTGTCGTATTCGCACAAAATATTATCGGGCATTTTTTTCAAATATCCCGCAAGGAAAACAATGTCGGTTTTATATTCGCGCAAAATTTCATAAATTTTTTTGTCAAAATTTTGGGGGAATTTTTTTTCACTCACATGAAACGCAGGAATATTCGCTTCCCGCGCACGTTCGAGCGCACGCGAACCGCTGTTATTGCTGATCACAGCGCACACTCGCGCATCAATCTTCCCCGCCGCGCAGCCGTCGATAATCGCTTGCAAATCCGACCCGCCGTGTGACGCGAAAACCGCGATGTTTTTTTTCACACAAACACCACGCCTTCATTCCCATGGTTTTGTGCAACAACATGCCCGATAACAGACGCATTTTCGCCGTTTTCGTTAAGCAATTTCACAGCCGCGCCCGCCTCGTCCGCCGAAACCGTAACAACAAGCCCCACGCCCATGTTAAAGATATTGTACATTTCCGCTTTTATTCCGCCATGCTCTTGCAAGAACGCAAAAATCGGCGGCATATTCCATGCCCCCGTGTGGATTTGGGCACCAAGTCCCTTGGGCAACATGCGCGGTATGTTTTCAATAAATCCGCCGCCTGTGATGTGCGACATCCCTTTCGGGTTCAACTTTTCGCAAAGCGCGAGCGCGGCCTTCGTGTAAATTTTCGTGGGTGTCAATAATGTTTCGCCGAGTGTTTTGTCGAATTTATTGTAGGTTTTTTGCAAATCAAGCCCTTTATCCGCGATTATTTTGCGGATCAATGAAAATCCGTTGGAATGCACGCCGCTCGACGCAAGCCCGATAAGCGCGTCGCCAACTGCGATATTCTCGCCCGTAAGCATCTTTTTTTTCTCGACGATACCGACGCAAAAACCCGCTATATCATATTCGTTTGCCGGCATAATGTCGGGATGCTCGGCCATTTCGCCGCCCACAAGCGCGCAACCCGCTTGCACACAGCCCTCGCTAACGCCCGCGATAACGTCTTCCATTATATGAGGAACAACTTTTCCGCACGCGATATAGTCCAAAAAAAACAGCGGCTTCGCGCCGACGACAACTATATCGTTCGCACACATCGCAACTGCATCAATACCGATTGTGTCGTGCTTTTCAAGCTTAAAAGCCAACACCAACTTCGTCCCAACGCCGTCCGTGCCGCTAACAAGCACGGGTTCGTCATAATTTTTAAAATCCGTCAGCTCAAAAAGCCCGCCAAATCCTCCAATCCCCCCAAGAACGCCCGGAATCCGCGTCCGATCGACATGCTTTTTTATCCGCGAAACAGCCTCATATCCCGCATGTATATCAACACCCGCTTGCTTATAAATTTCTGCCATAAATACACAACCTCCTTACGCACACAATTGTAATCCACAAAAAAGCGCAATGCAAGCATGTTACGCAATCGGTGCGGGTAGTGACACTACCCGCACCGATTTTAAAATTTTTGTAACACAATTGACATATTCATTTGCACGTGGTAAAAAATAGCTAAATACAGAATCGAAAGGAGAACCTAAAAATGAAAAAAATCTTCAAAATTTTGTTGCCTACAGTTTTGGTGCTTTTAACGTTCGGAACGTTTACGGCATGTAGCGGCAATGATGACCCCACACCACCACCCGCAGGAGCAGGGCAGGAACAAGCACCGACACAGCCCGACGCACCCACACCACCCGATGCACCTCCCGTAACAGGCGACGCTCTCAGAGTCGGCGTATCCATGCCGACAATGGATCTCCAACGCTGGAACCAAGACGGCGAGAATCTGCAAAGAATGCTTAGCGAACGTGGCTTTGTTGTAGACCTTCAGTTTGCGGCAAACGACGTACCCACACAGGTTGCACAAATCGAAAACATGATTGGCGCAGGCGCAGAAGTGCTTGTTATTGCGGCAATCGACGGCGACTCGCTTACGGAAGTTCTTGCACAAGCCTATGAGCAAAACATCCCCGTTATCGCCTACGACCGCCTCATCATGAACACCCCCGCCGTCACCTACTATGCAACGTTTGACAATTTCCTTGTCGGACAAATGCAAGGTGAGTTTATCCGCGACGCGCTCGATTTACCAAACCAAGACGGTCCTTTCTACATCGAGTTCTTCACAGGCGACCCCGGCGACAATAACATCTTCTTTTTCTTCCCCGGTGCGATGAGTATTTTACAGCCCTTCTTGGATGACGGCACGCTTGTTTCTCCGTCGGGGCAAACCGATATTATGACGGTTGCGACCCCCGGCTGGTCTTCCGAAAATGCTCAAAACCGCATGGAAAACCTTATCGCACTTAACAATCTAACACCCGGCGGACACGCACTTCACGCTGTTATGTGTTCAAACGACTCCACAGCACAAGGTGTAACAAACGCGCTTATCAACGCAGGCTTTACCGCCGACAACTTCCCCATCGTTACAGGGCAAGACTGCGACATTATTTCCGTCCGCAACATGATTGCAGGCACACAAGCCATGTCTGTGTTCAAAGACACCCGCGTTCTTGCATCAAACGTAGTTGACATGGTTGCGGCAATCGCCGACGGAAGAGCCGTTCCCATCAACAACACAACCGACTACAACAACGGTGTGTTCTATGTTCCGACATATCTCAGCGATCCCATCGTCGCAACGCTTGAAAACTACAGAGAGTTGCTTATCGACGGCGGATACTACACCGAAGCCGAGCTTTACGGTTAAAAATTAAAGGCGATTTGCGAGTGGGCGAGAATAAACTTCTCGCCTGCTCGGTTACATAAAATCAAAGGAGGCAAGCATGGAAGCTCCTTTATTACGAATGGAAAATATTACAAAGGAATTTCCCGGCGTTAAGGCTTTGAAGGATGTAAACCTTGATGTCTGCCCCGGGACTATTCACGCGCTTGTCGGCGAAAACGGCGCGGGCAAATCTACCTTAATGAATGTGCTTAGCGGCACGTATCCTTACGGAACCTATACGGGCAAAATTTTTTTTGACGGAGAAGAATGCCGTTTCGGCCGCATTAAGGACAGCGAACGCAAAGGCATTGTTATAATCCATCAGGAACTCGCGCTTAACCCATACATGAGCATCGGCGAAAACATGTTTCTCGGAAACGAGCGCGGCGGCATGTTTAGGATAAATTGGAGCCAAACATACACAAAGGCGAAAGAATTTCTAAACATTGTCGGGCTGAATGAATCGCCGCACACTTTGGTGCAAGACATTGGCGTTGGGAAACAGCAGCTTGTTGAAATTGTAAAAGCTTTGGCGAAAAACGTGCGCTTGTTAATTTTGGACGAGCCGACGGCCGCATTAAACGAGGACGATTCGCAAAATTTGCTCAAACTGCTTTTGAAATTTAAAAGCGAAGGCATGACCTGCATTTTAATTTCCCACAAATTAAAAGAGGTCGAGCAGGTTGCGGACAGGATTACGGTTATTCGCGACGGCTCATGCATCGAAACATTGGAAAAATCAACGGATGAAATAAACGAATATCGCATAGCGCAAGGCATGGTTGGGCGCGAATTAAACGATTATTATCCCAAGCGAGAAAAAAAAGAGCCGGGCGAGCTTTGCCTCGAGGTAAAAAATTGGACGGTTTATCACCCGCTGTATCGCCACTTCAAGGTTTGCGACGACGTAAACTTTAATTTGCGGCGCGGCGAAGTTGTCGGAATTAGCGGACTTATGGGGGCCGGGCGCACCGAGCTTGCGATGAGTATTTTTGGGCGAAGTTACGGCGCGGATATTTCCGGTGAGCTTCGCGTAAACGGAAAATCCGTCGTGCTTAAAACCGTCAAGGACGCGATTACACACAAACTCGCCTACGTAACCGAGGACAGAAAAGCTTTGGGGCTGGTTTTAAAAGATGAAATTCGCCCAAATATCACGCTTGCGAACACAAGTCGCGTCGCGGATTGGGGATTTCATTTAAACAACGATGCCGAACGTGCCGAGGCGACAGAGTATTCTGCGCAGTTCGGCGTAAAAAGCACGGGGATTGAGCAAATTGTCGGAAATTTATCGGGCGGAAATCAGCAAAAAGTGCTTCTTGCAAAATGGATGTTTGCCGAGCCTGATATTTTAATATTGGACGAGCCGACACGCGGCATTGATGTCGGCGCGAAGTATGAAATCTACACGCTTATAAATGACTTGGTTGCCCGGGGCAAGTCGGTGCTTGTTATTTCAAGCGAAATGCCCGAGCTTTTGGGCATTTGCGACAGGATATATGTAATGAACGAAGGCCGAATGATCGGCGAATTATCCGCCGAGGAATTTAGTCAAGAAACAATCATGATGATGATTCTAAAAGCTTCGAGCAAGTAGAAAACCCGAAGAGAGGAACGCGTTCATGGACAAAGTAAAAAAGCTCTTCAAGGAGATTTTGGCTAAATACGCATTGTTGCTTGTTCTGCTTTTTACAATGCTTGTTTTCCAAATGATTCTACCTGAAGGGGTGTCGCTGTTCAGCCCCCATAATTTGAACAACTTGATTGTGCAAAACAGCTTCGTTGTTATTTTGGCAATCGGGATGATGATGTGTATTGTCGCGGGCGGGCATATCGACCTTGCCGTCGGCAGTATCGTAATTTTCGTTGGTGCTTTTGCGGGGATTTTTATTGTAAACATGGGGATAAACCCGTATCTCGCGATTGTTACGTGTCTTGGCATCGGCATTTTAATCGGCGCGTGGCAGGGTTTTTGGATTGCGTATGTCGGCATTCCTTCGTTTATCGTAACGCTTTCGGGGATGCTTACATTTCGCGGGCTCGCGCTGTATCTCATGCAGGGGCGAAATATCGGTCCGTTTCCCGTTGAATATCGCAATCTTTTTAACAGCTTCCTTCCCGCCCATTGGCTCGGCGAAAACCCGAGCGACGAAACGATTTTCGTTTCAACGCTGCTTGTCGGAATTGCCATAGCGATTGTGTTAATAACGGCGAAATTGGTTTCATACATTCGGCGCAAGCGCAAAGGATACGATGTAGAAAATATTTTTTCCGAAATGCTTTACCCCATAATAATCAGTGCGGCGATTATTTTCCTCTTCCATCAGCTCGGGCGACACAATGGTATGCCCGCCGTGTTACTTTTTATCGGAATTATCTTTATGGCATACAGCTATTTTACACAAAACACCGTTCCCGGACGCCACTTATATGCAATGGGCGGAAATGCCAAGGCCGCACGTCTTTCCGGTATAAACACAAAGCGTACGCTTTTTATGGCGTACGCCAACAATGGATTTTTGGCGAG
>WRHA01000255.1 GCA_009783395.1 Defluviitaleaceae bacterium | reverse complement strand
AATCCCGGTTAAGTAATCTTTATCCTGAATGTGTTTCCACTCGTGAAGCAGTATGACTCGCAGCTCATCAGGTGAAAAATTGATTTCCGGTAAAATAATATATGGCTTGAATGCGGTGGTCACAGCAGTATTAAATGCTTTGTTCCTATAAACGCGGAAATTTTTATCCGAACCAATTATTTCTGCCAACAATGACTCAGCGTACTCGTCACGAGGATAACTCCCTAACCATTTCATTACCGGACGAAAATTGCCAATGTATTCGTAAACATACCTTGTGATAAGCCAGACCGCACCTATTACCCATACGCATAAAAGCACGTTTGCAATGTTAATCGGTATGCCAAATATGCGCGAAGATATAATTTCATATCTTATAAAAATGATTATTGCGGGATAAATCGTTTCTGACAAAATTATCAATGTACCGGGCACTTCAATTGCAATAAACATCCGAAAAATGCTCAACGCAAGCAATAATAAAAGTGGAACGGCAGAATATTTTATAGGAAACCTCAGCTTTCTTATCAAGAGTCCTAAAAGTACAAAAGCGTTAAACCACAGCACACCCATAATGAACGAATAAAAAGATACGAAATGGTGAAAGGTGACTGCCATACTCGTTATACTTCCTTTGATTTAAGGCATTTTATAAGTTCATCAATATTTATGTGGACTCCGCCTTCCTTTACGCTGCCTATGTACCGGGCAGTGTATTCCTCTGAAGTAAGTGCCGTTTTATATGCTCTTGCGCTGTTTGTACCAGTGGGTTTATGGCGAGATAAAATAACCGCGCCCTTTTTAATTAACGTGTTCATGATGATATATATCGAATTTTCTTTCCATGTTCGATTATTTGAAGCATCAACAATTTCGGTAGCTGTCATTGGTATTTTGCTACCCCAAAGCACAGCCATTATTTCAAGTTCTTTGGTCGTTAGGCGCATTTCACTCACCACCAGTAAAAATCGCAACAAAGATGCCTGTGTTCGGCTATTCTGCCGATTATCGCCGTTCACGAACGATTATACATAAGTATCCTTTACTAGGCAAGTATTGCTCGTGGAGGGATACTCATTATGGTTATTGATTATAAGCGGATTGGGCGAAATATCCGAGAAGTTCGGCATTTGCGCGGCTTAACGCAAGACGCGCTTGCGGAAAAGACTGACCTGTCGTCGAACCACATCAGCCACGTAGAAATCGGGTCAAGCCCTGTATCTCTTCCTGCGCTGTTGAAAATTTGTGAAGCACTTGAAGTGACCACCGACCGAATTTTATACGACACATTAACCCAACCAACACCGCAAATGTCCGTTGCCGTGGCTGAATGCTTTGAAGGTGCTACTCCGCAGGAAGCGAGTATTATGTTGGCGGTAGCACGTTCCGCAAAGCAAGCCCTGCAGAGTATGTCGAAATGAGCTAAGGAACTGTCCGGAAATAACTTGCCTGTTTGGGCTTGTCTTTTTGCCGCACTGCTTTGTCGCAAAAAACCTTGCGACCCTTTATCCATGACGCGCAACAAGTATTGCACGAACCGGACTGCCTTCGCCGCCCTTGAATTTCAGCGGCAATGCGGAAATTTCATACTCACCCTCGGGGACATTTTGCAAAACTAAGCCTTCCAGAATGGCGATTCCGTTCCCAAGTAAAATATGATGCACCGGAAAGCCTTCGGCATTGTATGTGTCTGCCGAAATATAATCCAGTCCTACGGTTTTTATTTTCTTTTCCGCCAAAAATTTCGCCGCGCAGGTGGAAAGTGCGGTGTAGTCTTTTTTCAGCGGCTTGCTCATGTTGCACGACTGCCCTGTATCTAAGAGAATTATGTCATCTGCTTGAATATCCAGTGGCAGCAGGTCATCCTTTGAGATATTTCGAGGTTCTTTATGGCACAGGCGAAATAATTTTGCCTTGCCGTAAAAATGCTCCAATGGAATTTCATCGCACGCCGCACCGTTTTCGATAAAGTGCAGGGGCGTATCCGCGTGGGTTCCCGTATGTACGGACATTGTTACGCGGGAAAGATTGCAAGCGTCGCCGTTTTCGAGACGTAATACCCGGTCAAATTTGAATGGGTCATTTTCGCTGTAAAATGGTAGTGCAGAAGAAATTTCTGCGGTAATATCATAAATTTTCATGAATATTGCTCCCGTCAATAAGTTTGCAACTACTCTTTATTGTAACGGTGTGCGGATAATGCTACAAGAAAAAACCTCCATAATGACCGTATGCCGGTTATTCTCAGGCAGATTTGAGAGGTGTGCAATGCAAATAATAAATTTGGGTTTGCTTGCCCATGTGGACGCGGGAAAAACAACAACCGTAGAGCAAATGCTTTTTCATTCGGGAAACCTGCGGACGCTCGGTTCGGTTGATAAAGGCGACACGCAAACGGATTTTCTTGCTATTGAGCGCGAGCGCGGAATTTCGGTGACTTCCGCCTCCGTGGAAATTGACGCGGGCGATGTGCAAATTCGCATGATTGACACGCCCGGGCATATGGATTTTTCCGGCGAAGTTGAGCGAACCCTTGCGGTTTTGGACGGCGCGGTGTTAATTGTGTCTGCGGCGGAGGGGATTCAATCGCAAACGGAACGGCTTTGGCGTGCGCTGCGCGAAATAAATCTCCCCACGATTATTTTTTTGAATAAAGTTGACCGAATGGGTTGCGAGCCGGAAGCGGTTTTGGCGGCGTTGCAAAAGGAATTTTCGCCCGTGATAATTCCCGTAAATCGTTGCGTGAACGCGGGAAGCGCGGAAGTTTCCGTAGAAAACTGCGACATTTCAGAGGACGGCATTTTGGAATTATGCGAAAACGACTCCGCTCTTGCCGAAAAATATTTGCAAAACGAAAAATTATCGCCGCAGGAAATAAAAACCGCGTTGGTGCGGCAAACGCGGGAGTGTCTTGCATTTCCGCTTGTTTACGGCGCGGCGGCTATGTCTGTCGGAATTGATGCCTTTACCCTCGCAATCAAGGCTTTTTTGCCGTCCAAACCGCTTCTGCCCGAGGGTGCGCCGGTCGGGACGATCTACAAAATTGAGCATGACAAGGCATTGGGGAAAATCGCGCATATTCGACTGTTTGAAGGCACGCTAAAAAATCGCGACGCGGTGAATATTTTTCGCCCATCCCACGGCGAAGCGGAACAATTCGCCGAAAAAATCACGCAAATCCACAAGGTTTCCGGCGCGAAACGCGAGGACACCGGCGTAATTCGCGGGAATGAAATTGCCGCCGTTTGCGGTTTGGCGCGGGCAAAAGTCGGCGATATGGTTGGACAAGCATTCGAGCAAAAAAACATCCGCATATCCGAGCCGCTGTTTATGGTGAAAATTTTCGGCGCGGATGGAAAAGAGCGCGAGTTATTGCAGGCCGTGTCCGAATTATCCGACGAAGACCCGCTTATGGACTACACTTGGAACGCCGATTTGCGCGAGCTTGTAATCCGCGTTATGGGAAAAATTCAAATCGAAATTTTGCAGTATTTATTTTTGGAACGATATGGGCTTGCGGTTACGTTTTCGCCGCCGTCGGTCATTTATAAGGAAACGATAACGCGGCGCGGAATCGGCTTGGAGCGATACACAATGCCGAAACCGTGCTGGGCGGTTGTGAAGTTGCAAGCCGATCCATTGCCGCGAGGAAGCGGCTATATGTACGAATGCTCAATCGGGGAAAGCGTTTTGCGCCGTCAATATCGCAATCACGTTGAAACTGCCGTCGCCGAAGCATTGAAACAAGGGCGGCTTGGCTGGGAAGCAACGGACTTGAAAATTACGCTAATCGACGGGCAAGACCATAAATTCCACACGCACCCGCTGGATTTTTTTCTCGCAACGCCAATCGCCGTGATGAGGGCACTGGAAGATGCCGAGCCGATTCTGCTTGAGCCGCTGGTTAAGCTGAAACTTGTCGCGGACGAAACTCTCTCCGGAAGACTAATCGGCGATATTATTGAAATGCGCGGAGATTTCGACAATCCCGTTATGTCGGGCGGCAAGGTTGAAATGGAAGCGATTGTTCCCGTTGCGGCTTCAGTGGATTATTTCGTGCGGTTTGCCTCGCTGACTTCAGGGCGCGGCACACTCAATTCCGATTTTTACGGATACAAAGAATGCCCCCTCGAACTTGGCACAACCGCCGCTCGAAGGGACATAGACCCGCTTGATAGGGATAAGTGGATTTTGCATAAACGCGGGGCTTTGTAGTTAAGGGTTTTCGGAGGTCGCCTGTAACGCCTATTTTGCCCAACGTTTCAAGGTCGGAAAAACTTTCATAATGCGCGATCTTGCTTCGTCATCGCTTTTATCGCCGTCTTCCTTCCACCAAGGTATGTTGTTTTCAACGGCCTGCTCCAAGGTTGACTCATAGGCAAATTTTCCGTTTTTCCAACAATGACAACAGTAGTCGTCATTTTGTTTTCCGTCGGCTTCGAGACCGAATTTTTCGGGTGCGTCCATTGGCATGGCGCAGCTTTGGCAAAGAGGTGTCATTTTCATTCTCCTTTATAATGGCCTGTGATTTCTATGACATTTCCATCAGGGTCATAGACATTAAAAAAATAATAATTTGGGTTGGCTTGGATTATTTCTGTCATCCGCCCGATGCTTAGGCTTCTTACGCGCTCAAATTCCGCAAAAAGGTCGGCAATCCAAAAATTCAAAGCGAATTTATGGTCGCCGCATCCGCTGTAATCGTGACCGGAAAGATGGGCTTCTTGGGATAAACCGCTTTGTATTCTGAGTGTCTGAACTCTGCGGCCAATATCCAATTTTTTTCACCTCCATGCCGTCGAGCATACGACATCCGGAATTTTTCGGCAACCAATCAAAGTTTACATTTTGTCAACCGTCGGTTGCGGTCGGCTCGTTTGCCCCCCGCACCACCAACATTTCATCTTCGTCCATGGTGAAATTGTAGCCCGCCGCAAGCATTTCATATAGCGAAAGCCGCAGCCAATGCCCAAATGTGCCGGGTTCGTCAAGCTCGGGATTCATTGCGGCGGCGCGGCCTCCGGGAATTTGCTCCGCTTCGGGAATCAGAACGTGAACCGTTGTCCAAATGTCCAGCGCAACCGGGTCTGTTGACGCGGCAATCATGTTCACTTCCACGGCGGAAGTGTAGCTGCTTGCAGGACCTCTGTCCGGCCCGACCCAAATCATATCCATGATATTCAGCACAGGCATTCGGGTGTAGACCATCAGCGTACCCATGCCGCCCGTGCCTACGCTATTGTGCGAACGCCGCTGTGTAAGGCGGTCGGACACAACGCCCATGTAGCCTTTTACCGCGCCTGTTTGCTGGAAAAGCATATGGGATTTCAGAACGGGCA
>WRHA01000254.1 GCA_009783395.1 Defluviitaleaceae bacterium | reverse complement strand
AATAACGGAGCGCGATTGGCTGAACCGGGCGAGTTCACCAAGCGTGCTTTTTTAAACGGGAGGATAGATCTCGCCGAGGCCGAAGCCGTTATGGACTTGATTTCCGCAAAGACGTCGGTGGCGCGGCGCACGGCAATACGTCAGCTCGGCGGCGGGCTTTCGCACAAAATCGAGACCGCACGCGACACAATCCTTTCGTGGATTGCGCATATCGAGTTGTCTATCGACTATCCCGAGCACGAAGATGAAGCCCGAAACGCCGCCGAAATCCTTTCCGAGTGCGATAATCTGATCGCGTCGCTGCGCAGGCTCCACTCCACCTCCCGCGTCGGTCGTATAATCCGCGATGGTATTCGCACCGCGATTATCGGTCGACCCAACGTCGGAAAGTCCACCCTTTTAAACGCAATCCTCCACGAAGATCGCGCAATCGTACACGAAACCGCCGGCACAACCCGCGATGTTTTAACCGAGCATGTTCGAATCGCTGATATCGCGCTTACAATCGCCGACACGGCAGGCTTGCGCGACACGTCCGACCCAATTGAAAAAATCGGCATCGAAAAAACCCTTGCCGCCGCCTGTGACGCCGAGTTAATTCTTTATGTTGCCGATGCTACCGTCGGGATTACTGATGAGGATATTGAGATAATTAAGGGGTTTGGGTCGCCTGTGATTGTTTTGGTTAATAAGTCGGATTTGTTGTTAAGGGATAAGACCTTGGGGGCACTGCCCCCAATGCCCCCGCAAGGGGACGAAGCCCCCTTGACCCCCTATATTTTGGAGATTTCGGCTGTGACGGGGGAGGGGATTGGTGGGGTTTTTGATTGCATAAAAAAATTGTTTTTGATGGGCGGTGTTGGTGAGGGGGGGGAGGAGATTATTGTGCGGGAGAGGCATGGGGAGCTTTTGTTGCGGGCGATTGAGTTTGTTGAGTCGGCGGCGGGGGAGATTTGTGCGGGGGTGCCGGAGGATTTGGTTTCGGTTCCGCTTCGTGCTGCATATATCGCGCTTGGGGAAATTTTGGGTGCGGAAATGGGCGGAGATGATATTGTTGACAGGATTTTTTCGGAGTTTTGTTTGGGGAAATAGCCACTTTTTTGCCGATGGGGAGTGCTTGTATGTACGAAAAATATTTGAATAACAGTGAGATTTCGAAAATTATTGACGCTATAAATGAGATGCATCGCGGCTCGATTGTTTCTTGTCATGGGCGGGGACATGCAATGCGTGTGGTTGCGGCGGCGGAGCAGATTCTCGTTGGGCTTAATTTTGATGCGCGTACGGTTGAGATGGGCAAAATTGCCGCTCTTTTGCATGACATCGGAAATATTGCGGGACGGCGTAAGCACGCGAAAAAAAGTGCCGCACTTGCGAAAATTTTTTTAAGTCGCGAGGATTTTTTGCGTAGGGAAAGGGATGCGATTGTACAGGCAATTGTTGATCATTCCGAGGGGAAAAAAATATCAAGCGCGATTGGAGCCGCTTTGATTATTGCGGATAAAATTGACATTTCGCGGCGTCGGATTTTTCCGCTTTCCGAACCGGATGTTTTGCATAAAAATTTATTGGAGCTTGAGGATGTAACCTTGAGCATTTCCGAAAAGATTATTTCGATAAACTATATTGGCACGAAAAAATTTTCTAAGGAACTTCTTATGCGCGAGTATAAAAAGGGATTTATATTGCCGATGCTTGCGGCGGAGTTTTTGGGCTGCGAATGGAGGATTTTGTTTAACGGAAGCAGGGGGCATGAACTTGCGTGAGGTCGCATATGGCAAACCCTGTTTGGCGCAATGCTTCGTACAGCACAATGCCTACCGCTACCGATAGGTTTAGCGAACGTTCCTCGCCTATCATTGGGATTCGAATAATTTTTTTCGGGAATTTTTGCAAAATTTCCTGCGGCAGACCTGCTGTTTCGCTTCCGAAAATTAAATAATCGTCGGGCGTGTATGCCACGTCCGTATAAAATTTCTCGCCGGAGGTTTCTATAAAATAGAAATTTCCGATTTTTTTTTCGATTTCCTTTTCGATTTCTTTTTCAAAGGCGGCGAAATTGTCGTACTCGCTTACGCCGAGTTTGTGCCAATAATCCAGGCCTGCACGCTTTAGGGATTTCTCGTCCAGGAAGAATCCATACGGGCGAATCAAATGTAGCGCGCTGCCTGTCATAAGGCATGTGCGCCCGATTGCTCCGGTGTTGTGTGGAATTTCGGGTTGGTGCAGGACTATGTTCATTGGTTCAGAATACATATTTTTGCCACATTGCGCAACAATAGGGTGTGAACGAGGTGAAAAATGTGATAAAGCGAAATTTTTTTATTGGATCAATTTTTTTAATTGGAGTTTTGGGTTTTTTCGTGAGCTCGGTCGTTATGAGAAAAACGCCGTTGGTTGAGCCGTCGGTTGAGCCGTCGGTTGAGCCGCCTGTTGCTACTGCCTACACTGTTATGATTTATATGAACGGATCGGATCTTGAAAGCGAGTTTGGCGCGGCTACGGATGATTTGGTGGAGATGATTGAGTCGGGGTTGGATGCGCAAAATGCCAATGTCCTTATTTTGACAGGCGGCACAAATCGCTGGCAGGCTTCGGCGATTCCCGAAACGGAATGCGTTATTTGGAGGCTTGCCGATGGAGAGCTTTTTGAACAACACAGTATGGGCTTGGTGAATATGGGAAATCCCGATACATTGCGTGATTTTATTAGATTTTGCCAAGACGGTTTCCCTGCCGAAAGATACGGGCTTATTATGTGGGATCATGGCGGCGGCTCGATTGTAGGCTTTGGGCATGATGAAAAATTTTACGACGACGCGCTTACGCTGGCGGATATGGAAAGAGCCTTCGATGAAGCGGGGTTGGCGGAGGAGCGGCTCGAATTTTTGGGCTTTGATGCGTGCTTGATGGCGACGGTTGAAATGGCGGTTCTTGCTCGGAAATTTGCGCGGGTTATGATTGCGTCGGCGGATTTGGAGCCGGGCGAAGGTTGGGATTATCGATTTCTTGCGGCGTTAAACGAGGATATTTGCGGATTCGCGCTTGGTGAAATCATTGTTGACACGTTTTTTGAATACTACAAAACTCGCGGGCTTTACGACGAGGAAATTTTGACGCTGTCCGTTGTCGATCTCGAAAAAGTTGGGGCGGTTATGGACGCGCTTGGGCGGCTTGTGCCCGGAGAATTGTCGGAGCAGAAATTTCGCGCTATGGCATTTCGACGCGCCGCAACAAAAACCTTTGGCCAATGCTCTCCGCGTGATAATTATGCCGATATGGTTGATATCGGAGACATGGCGCATCAGCTTGCCGACCTTTATCCACGCGAGTCGAGAGCCGTCTTGGACGCGCTTAAAAACTGCGTCACTTACAATCGGCATAATCTCGACACCGAGGTTTACGGTTTAAGCACGTTTTATATTTACGGCGGAAAATCTCGGGGCATCGGTTCGCTTCAAACATATTCCGCGCTTGAAGCAGACGAGAATTTTACACGGTTTTTGCATATGTTTTTCCAAAAACTCTTGCAGGAGCGCGAAAGCGAGAGCATCCACACCGAGACGGTTTTGTGGGAATTGGTTGAAAACAATACGTTTCGCACGGCGGCATTGATTCAGCCGCCGTTTGAAACCAATTTTCGCGTGCCGAAAATCGGCAACGAATATGTAGCCCTTTTTCCAATCGGAGAAACAAAAAACGCACGACGCTATGCAATCCCCGCCGAAGTAAACGGCCGTGATGCGGAAATTATCGTGCATTTTTCTGATCCCGACGGAAAAATTCTCGGTGCGCGTTACACTGCGCCCGGGGCGTTTCAAAAAGGGCATGATCCGCTTACAGCAGGAGATGTTTTGGCGTTTTGGCGGATTGAATATGATTTCGAAACCGGTTTGGAAAGTTGGGTAAAAAGCGCGCTGTTTACGCTTGACGACGCGCCGACTTTAACATGGCACAATCCCCCGTCGCGCTTTAAACAAGGTTTTAGACACACCGATTTTTGTAATAATGTTTTTTACTCTGCTCCCTTACAGCTCCTTTAACAATTCGCACAAAAACTCCCACACCCGCAGTGTCGACGAGATTGAAAGACGCTCGTCGGGGGTGTGGTAGTCGTACATATTCGGGCCGAAAGAGATAATTTCGAGATGCGGCATTTTTTCGATGAAAATTCCGCATTCAAGGCCGGCGTGGACAGCCGAAACGGCGGCATTTCGAGAAAATACGCGCTTGTACACGTCCTGAGATGTCTTTAAAAGTGCGGAATCGGGGTTGTACGGCCATGCGGGGCTTCGGTTTGTGAAATCCACTCTCGTATTGGAAAGCGAAGCCGCCGCGAGGATTTGTGCTTCGGCTTTCCGTGTGTGGAATTCTGTCGCACCCCGGGCCATAAGCGAAATTTTCACACCATCGTCCGTCGTTTCAACCACACCTATGTTGCAGGACGCATTAACAAGCCCGTCAATTTCAAGGCTTCGCGCCGCAACGCCATTAGGCAGAAGTTGTAGTACATCCGGCGTGGTTTGGGTCCGGGAAATAGGAATGTCTTCCGCCGTCGCTTCTGTCTCACTCCACATAATCTCCAGCTCCGGCTCGCTTACCCTAAAGTTCTCTTTAAACTCTGCACGCAATTCTTCAAGTCGCGCAGAAACAATGTTTTCCTCCTCTTCAAAAACAATCTCACACTCCGCTTCACGCGGAATTGCATTAACCTTCATTCCACCCGAAATTTTTTTAATTTCAACATGTGCCACCCCGCAAATATCACTCAACAAAAACGCCAAAATATTTAGGGCATTTCCGCGCTCTTTATCAATATCCACACCGGAATGTCCCCCCTTCAAGCCACGAACAACAATTTTAAAAGTTTTTTTCAAGATGGGGGGAATTATTTTTTTAAACAAATCCTCCGGGTGTTCGTATTTATCTGCAATAAAAATCTCTCCCGTAATAGCCGCCGCACAACCAACCGTAAAAGTTGATTCATCTCCCGAATCAAGGTTAATCATTCGTGTGCCGGAAAGGCGGCTTGTGTCGAGGTTTTGCGCGCCGCTCATGCCCGCTTCTTCGTCGGATGTAAGCAAAATTTCGAGCGGCGGGTGTTCCAGTTTGCTTTGCAGAAGTGCCATACATAACGCGACGCCGATACCATTGTCGGCACCGAGGGTTGTCCCTCGTGCCTTAATATAGTCGCCGTCAATGTATGTGTCGATCGGGTCGCGTGCGAAATCGTGCGGGGTGTTTGCGTTTTTTTCGCAAACCATGTCCAAGTGAGCCTGCAAAATAACGGCAGGTTTTTTGGAGTATCCCTTCGATGCAGGTTTTTTTATAATTAAATT
>WRHA01000253.1 GCA_009783395.1 Defluviitaleaceae bacterium | reverse complement strand
TCCGCCGCTTCAAGCACATTTGGCGGAACAATCCATTGAACAAGGCCGCCTATGTTCGGTGCGCGTGTAAGTTCGTGCGGGAACAGCGGGCGCGGCATTGCGGGCCCGAGATTCGCGCCATATGCCGCGAAAAAAATTTCCGCAAGCGGTTCGTTCCATTCGCCGGTTGTGCGGTTAAACAAATCGTCTGCGCCATTGCCGGAGGTGTTCCACCAAACCGACGGCACACCCAGCGCGGCAAGCTTGGCATAATACGTCTCGCTCCAGCGCGCCATGTCTTCCGACGGCATTTCAAGCGGGCTTGTTTCCTTTATTACAATGGGAATTCCGCGCTCGAGTCCCGCGCTTATTTGCGTGAGCTGGTTGTCTTCGCGTCCGAGATAAAAAAACGAACCGAACATTACATACGGGTCATTCGGATGTTCGTAAAGATAAATCAAATTGGAGTCGGCCTGCACCGTTGTAAGATGTACGACGCGCCGATCATTGTAACCGCCGCTTGTGCGGATTACGTCCATTACAAATGTGTTTAATTCGTTTGCCGTGGCGGCAAGCACGGGGATTTCTTCCGCAAACCTGTCGGGACACCAAAACCAATTGTCATGCCCCGGACGCGGCTCGTTCATTGGTTCAAACATAAGTTTCTCGGGATAGTATTTGAAGCGTTCGGAAACTTGTGTCCACACTGCGTAAAGCCAACGTTCTGCGTCTTCGTGCGGGCCGTTGTGCATAAAATAGTACAAATATTCCTCGTGATGCGTGTTGAGGATTACATACAGCCCCTCGTCCAACGCCCAATCCACAACCTGCTGAACCCTATCCATCCACGCCGGATTAATCGTAAAATCGTCGTCAACCATGCGCGGCTCCCACGACACGGGAATGCGTACCGTCGAAAATCCCCTCTGCGCAATGGCCGCAAACTGCCACGGCTCGATTTGCGCCGCGCCCCAAATCGTCTCCATTTCCGTAATGGGACAGCCCGTAAACCACGGATTTTCGGAATGAACACGCGCATCCATGGTGTTGCCGATGTTAATGCCCATCCCGAGCCGCTCCATCATTTCCATTCCCGTAACGGGGGTAAACGCCGCCACTACATCACCTTCCCATTCGCCTTGCCCGCTGTTTACGCAACAGGACGTAAAAATCACTACTATAACAAGTACGCAAATAAAAACAGAAATCTTTTTCACAGGCTCTCCCGCTTTCCAAATCCGGCGAATTTTTTCCAATTCTAAATGGGTGAAGAGTTCCTGTCAATTTCACATTTTCAAATCGGTGCGGGTAGTGTCACTACCCGCACCGATTTGTGTACCAAATCGAAAATTAAAAAATTATAAAAGTTATTGTGTTTTTATAAAATTTGTATTAAGATGCATTTCAACCGCGAGGGAAGGGCTGATTCTTTGTGAAAACGTCTAAAATCATTCTTGTTTGTTGGGTTTTATTTGTACTTGCGGCTTGCGCGACGGAGGGTGACGTACAATATGAAACTCCGCTTGCACCTCCGGAAATCGTTAATGAACCGGAGCCGGCTTTTCAAAGCGAGTCGGATGAGCCGACAATTACCCAGGCATCAGCGGTTGAATCCGACGAGGCGGTTTTTGTTCCGTGGTTGACGGCTCCGACCCTTGAGGAAAGAGGCGGCGAAATGCGCGAGGATTTTACAACAATGCAGCTTGTTCACGACATGGGAATCGGAATAAATTTGGGAAACACGCTCGAAGCCTTTGGCGGCTGGATTCGCGGTCAAAGCGTGAGCGATTACGAAAGAGCATGGGGCAGCCCGCTTATAACGGAAGAGTTGATTCGGGGCTATGCAAATGCGGGTTTCGGCGTTGTTCGCATACCCGTTGCGTGGTCGAACATGATGGGTGACGACTATGAAATTAACCCGGAGCTTATGGAGCGCGTTGAAGAAATCACTCGCTGGGTTCTAAAAAACGATATGTATGCCATTATAAATATCCACTACGACGGCGGCTGGTGGAACCAATTCCCCTATGATTGGGACGGAAGAATGCACCAATTCACCCGTTTTTGGGATCAAATTGCCGAGCGTTTCGAAGACTACGGCGATAAACTAATGTTCTCCGCGATGAACGAAGAAGGCGGCTGGAATTCCGTGTGGAACAGATGGAGCGGCAGTGACGAAGGCAAGGCGGAATCATATGAAATGCTAAATTTATTGAATCAAACATTTGTGGACTTAGTTCGCGCATCCGGCGGAAACAATCCGTATCGTCACTTGCTTATCGGGGGATACCACACCGATTTTGAGCTTACCGTCGACCCGCTGTTTGAAATGCCTACAGATCCGGTGAATCGCTTGGCGGTGTCTGTGCATTACTACACCCCGGCTGTATTTGCCGTGCTTGAGAGCGATGCATCATGGGGCAGGGTTCGCATGGACTGGGGAACGGATGAAGATTTTGAGGAGCTGAATCGCCTGATGGACATGGTTCAGCATAGGTTTATCGACAATGGCATTCCCGTTATTTTGGGTGAATTCGGTTCGCCTCGGCCGGAGCTGAAGGACGACGGCGCGGTGTTTCTGTTCATTACATCCGTGGCGGAAGCGGCGTTTGTGCGGGGCTTCGCACCGGTTTTGTGGTGCATCACGATCAGCGAAATACCGGAGCAGGGCGTTTTTTTCAGTCGAGCCACCAATGAAATGATAGACCCGGAAATGGAAGCGCGTTTCAGAGAAATCGCACAAATGCCCCGAGCAGGGCAGTGACATATATTACCACATACCGGTCACGAAAGGTTGATGTAGATGAAGGCGCGAAAACTGTTGTGTTTTATTTTGATATGCACTTTTATTTTTTCAACGATGACTCCAATCGTTACAGCCGAAAACCGAAGTGACGCAGAAATAATGGAAGATCATTTTGCAATGCTTAACGCTTTTGGAATACACGACGGCTTTGAGGAATTCATGCAAAGCCATGCAACCACCGCACGCCCCGACGCAGAATATATAATTGACGCGGGTGATTTTTCGTTTGTCACGGGCATGGACGTTTCTTATTTCGAAAATTTCGACGGCGAAAACTTTGAAGAAATGCCCGGTACATCCGTTTGGACGGACGAAACGGGTTTTATCGAGTGGGAATTTTATGTGGCCGAGGCCGGGCTTTACAATATTTCCGTGGTTTACTACACCGTTGCGGGAAGAAGCTCCGGCATACAGCGATCTGTGATAATTAATGGCGAAAAGCCGTTTATGGAAGCCAATCCGGTGGAATTTCCGCGGGTTTGGGTTAACCAGCTGGACTATATTTTGCGCGACAGCCAAGGCAATGACCGCCGCCCCGTTCAAGTCGAATTACCCTCATGGAACGAGGCAATAATTCGCGATAACATGGGGTCGTTTAACGAGCCGCTGTTATTTTATTTTCAAGCCGGGCTAAATACCATCGGCTTTTTTTCACAGCGCGAACCTATGGTGATTCGCGAAATTCGTGTGTTTCAGGCTCCGGAAGTACTCCCGTATGCGGAGCAGTGGTTTTCGGGGCTTCTCCCGAGCGTTTCCCATGTTGATACAATCCGCATTGAAGGACAGGACGCGGTTCGCAAATCCTCGCCGCTTCTTGCTCCGCAGGCGGACAACTCCGGGCCGGGAGTATACCCCTACAGTGCGCGTTACATACGCATAAATTCAATCGGCGGCGGCGCGTGGTCGGAGCCGGGCGCGTGGATTGAATGGGAATTTGATGTCCCGCAGGCCGGGCATTACAATATCGCACTGAACGTGCGCCAGCATTATCACCGCGGCGCAAATTCTTTCCGCCGAATTTCGATTAACGGAGAAGTTCCGTTTTCGGAAATGGAATATGTTGCATTCGGTTTTCAAAACGGTTGGCGCGTCGAAACTTTGGGCGACGACGAACCGTTTTTATTTTGGTTGCCCGAGGGGACTAGCACAATCCGCATGGAGGCGGTTTTGGGCGGTTATGCCGAATATGTACGCGAAATTCAGGAATCCATGTTGCATTTGAACGCGCTGTACCGCCAAATCGTTATGATAACCGGCACCGACCCCGAAAACGCCCGCGATTATCAAATCGGTCGCAGATTGCCGCACCTCGAGCAAGCCCTGCGCGACGAGCGCGAAAGGCTCGACCGCGTTTTTGACGGTCTTTCGGAAATGTCCGTCGGTCGCGGCGACAGAGACACAATGATCCGCACCCTTTCGAGAGTATTGACGATTTTGTACAACGACATCGAAGAGGTGCCGAACCGCTTGTCACAATACAGGCAAAGCGTCGGTGCGCTCGGCACATGGCTTATTCTTGTGCGCGAACAAATGCTTTCCGTTGACGCAATTTATATTCTGCCGCACGACGCGCCCGAACCCGATAACGGAAGCAGATGGTGGCGTCAAATTTGGCATGAAATTCTTTCGCTGATTTTTTCCTTCATTATAGACTACAACACCATCGGTGAAGCAGACGGCATAGAAGTTTGGATAGGAACGGGACGCGACCAAGCAAACATCGTGCGAAATATGATCGACGAATCCTTTACCCCGCAAACCGGAATCGAAGTCACGCTAATGCTCGTGGATATGGGGACGCTTTTGCCCGCAACCGTTACGGGGCAAGGGCCGGATATCGCGCTGACCGTTGGCAACAACGTACCGATGGATTTTGGAATGCGCGGCGCGCTTCGCGATCTTTCCACTTTTGCCGATTTCGAAGAAGTAACCGGGCGTTTCCCGGAGGCGGCAATGGTTCCGTACTCCTTTGGCGATTACGTGTTCGCGCTTCCCGAAACAATTACCTTTCCGATGATGTTTTATCGCAGGGATATTTTGAGTGAAATTGACCTCGAACCGCCTGAAACATGGGACGAAGTAAGCATCGCGATTGAAACGCTTGCCATAAACCATATGGATTTCGGAATTTTTGTCGGCGAACAGCCCCTTGGCGCGTTTGCAATGTTCCTATATCAAGCGGGCGGCGAATTCTACAACGAAGACGGCTCTCGCTCAACGTTGGACAGCAGAATTGCACTAAACGCGTTCAGAGATTTCACCCGATTTTTTATGGAATACGATCTCGACAGAGAATTTGATTTTCCGAATCGTTTTCGCCAAGGAGAAATGCCGCTGGCGATTATAGATTATTCGGTTTACAACATGTTGCAGGTTTTCGCGCCGGAAATTCGGGGATTGTGGGGCTTTAGGCCTGTTCCCGGAACTGTTCAGCCCGACGGCAGTATCAATCGTGCCGTTGCCGCCGGTGGCGCGGGCGTCATAATGATGGATTCGGTCGGCGACCCGGATGCCGCATGGGAATTTATGAAG
>WRHA01000252.1 GCA_009783395.1 Defluviitaleaceae bacterium | reverse complement strand
TCAAACATTTCAACATGTACGGGGCGTTCGGACTCGCGGCCGCGACGGTTAAAATTTGCGGGGGCGGCGGGATATTCATAACCATATCCAAAGCCCGATTCGGGCTGGCGTCCGTGCCGACGCACAAAGTCTTCGCGCCAACGCTGGCGGTCGATTCCCGGAACAAAAATGCCTTCATAGTGATCAAAAAGCCCGTGCGGATCGGACGTCAATGCGAAAATCAATGTGTTTTCACAAAAACGACGCAATACATCCGAACCAACAAAAAAGTTTCGCGTCGCAATTTCCGACGTTTCACCATCCAATACCGCGATTGCGCGAATGGTGTGCAGTCTCGTTTGGTTTGCCGCCCGCATGGGAATCGCCCTGTTGAAGCGCGTCGAGCGTTCGGTCGGATACGAGCCATCCGTTGTAAAAAAAATCCTCGCACCCGCGGGCGCACCAAGCGTTAAATCAAACGCTTGGCTATAAAAGCCCGACTCGTGCGAGAACGTTACTTCAAGCAGTGTGTCTGCATATGCTGTCATGTAAAATGTGCAAATCGCTAAAAAAACTGCCGCGATAAAAACAAATTTCTTCGTCATACCGACAACCCCCTCTTTTTTAGATCTCGAAACCGCATCCGGCTTCGAGACGTAATGTCACTTACCTCCGGATGTCCTCGGTGTCCAATGCACGCTTGGCGTGCTTTTTTAGCAGTATAGCATATATGCCGCCGATTATCATCCCTCCTAAAAGTCCCCCGACGTGTGCGAAATTGTCGATTCCGGGAGTCGCGAAACCCATCACCAAGCTGATCCCGATAAATATAAGCAAAAAGTACGAGTTAATAAAATCAAGAGAATGTTTTGTTATTCGTGTGTACGCATAAATCGCTCCGTACATACCAAAAACCGCACCGGATGCACCAACGGAAGATGATGCCGGATAGATGGGGTGAAAAAAATAAAAATTTGCAAGACTTAACATCGATCCGATAAGCCCCGAAAGAACATATGTAAAAAGGAAAAATCCACGCCCGAGATACCGCTCTAAGCGCGTAGCAAAAATTACGATTCCAAAAGAATTTGCAAAAAAATGAAAAAATCCGATATGCAAAAACATTGCTGTAAAAAGCCTGTACCACTCGTTATCATTAACAACAGATACAGGGTTTATCGCACCGAGGGCTAAAATATCCGGACGCAAGGACGTTATCACCAAAATAATAAAATTTATAAAAATTAATGAATATGAAAAAATGGGGATGCGGTGCTTTACTTTCGGCAAATAAGTATCGGCATTAATGGTTATATCCGCGAAATTTTCGGGCGCGTTTACGGGCGCACCACCCGCATCGTCTGCGGCATTCATCACCATTTTATGAATATCAAAAATCTTTTTCGGCTGCCCCGGCGCAGTTGTAATTTCCCCCGTTTCAAGATTTATGTGCCAAAAAATACTGTAAATCGGCTGCCCGATGTATTCTTCCGTGCCGGAAAAGTCCGGCACATCTCCGCCCGCGAAAACATATACATTCGTTACCGACGCGACTCTTCCGAGGAGCAACTCCGATTTCGCACGCAATTTTGCATCATATTCAAGCATCTCGCCAATACCGATTTTTTCCGCATCAACGGCATGGATTGTCACAAGCGTCGCCATCTCAACATTTTCTGCAACCCAATGCGTCGCGTGCAGAATTTCGTTGTTTGTTGCGCTCAGTCGATATCCGCCGCTTGCCACGATTTTGTAAAGTCGCGCAGAAAATTGCGAAAACATGTAACGCCTCCTCGTGCTATACTGTGATTATATCACATTTTCGCGGGAGGATTTTATGGCCTTTCCTTTAACGCATTTATGCATCGCGTGGCACGCCAAAGAAATTGTTTCCGATGTCGCACAGTTTTTGCTCGGGTCAATCGCGCCGGATGCTGTACATTATCGTGCGGAATTTACAGGCGCGGGCCAATCCAATATCGGCGCGACAAAGAAAATTACGCATCTTTGCCCCATAAGCGACGAACGATGGGGGCAAGTTACCGACAACGACGGCTGGGTAAAATGCATAAAAAATTTTTTGAGTGAAAACCCAAAAAGTGATTTCGCGGCGGGTTATGCCGCGCATTGCTTGGCCGATCTTTGGAACAATAAGACGATTTGGAACGATTTTCGCACGCGCCACCCGAAAGAAGCCGCAAAAGGCTACGCAAGCGACTATTACAACGATTTGCGAAACATAGACGCACAGCTTTATTTTGAAAACAAAGATGTCGAAAAAATAATGCAAACGCTCAAAGCCGCGTCCCCCGACGAAATTCCCGGCATAATTTTTGCTAAGGAGGTCGACGCAATAAAAAACAACATCCTCTACGAACATTTTGCGGATGTTGTTTTTGATGCGAATTACAATTACCAATTCGTCACATATGAAGACACGCTTAATTATATCCAAAGCGCGGCAGAATTTGTGCGGCAGAATTTGTGATCGATTTTTTTTGTGTTAGAATAATGAAAAATTTCATATTAGGAGATGGCGTACATGAAAAAATTAAAGGCAGGAATAATCGGATGCGGAGGAATCGCAAACCAAAAGCACATGCCCGCGATTCAACAAACAGGGCTTGTTGATATGGTCGCGTTTTGCGATGACAAAGGCAGTCGCGCACCAAAAGCCGCCGCCGAATACGGTACACCCGATGCAAAAATTTTTACCGACTATCGCGAATTATTAAAACTCCCCGAAATCGACATGGTTTACGTACTTACACCAAATAAATCGCACTCGTTCATTACAATAGCCGCACTTGAGGCGGGCAAGCATGTTATGTGCGAAAAGCCAATGGCAAAAACCTCGCAAGAAGCTCGCGACATGTGTGCCACGGCAAAAAAAACGGGAAAAATCCTTACAATTGCCTACCAAAACCGCTATCGCGCCGAAAGCCGCTACATTAAAAAAGCCGCCGAACGCGGCGATTTCGGCGACATATATTTCGCAAAAGCGCACTCACTTCGCCGTCGCGCCGTCCCGACATGGGGCGTGTTTTTGGATGAAGAAGAGCAAGGCGGCGGCCCGCTTATCGACATCGGCACACACGCGCTCGACCTCGCGCTGTGGTTTATGGGCAAATACAAGCCGAAATCCGTAATGGGAAGCGTTTTTCACAAGCTGAACGGAAACGGCGATTGCGGCAACGCGTTCGGCCCTTGGAATCCGGCAGAATTCACTGTAGAAGACTCCGCATTTGGATTTATCACAATGGAAGACAACTCGACAATTATCCTGGAATCAAGCTGGGCGTTAAACACGTTGCAATTCGGCGAAGCCAAAGCCACAATTTGCGGCACAAAAGGCGGCGCGGATATGTGGGACGGCGTAAAAATTAACGGCGACGATTTTGGCAAACTGTATGAAAAATCCCCCGCACTCGGCGCGGCCGGCGTGGATTTCTTCGACGGAGGCACAGCAACCCCCGCTGTTTTAGAGCAACAATGCTTTATCGATGCAATAACAAAAGGCACTCCGCTTACCGTTTTGCCCGAAGAGGCACTCGCCGTAACGGAAATCCTCGAAGGCATCTACGAATCCGCCCGCACAGGCAAGCTTGTTACATTTTAAACAAAGAGAGGAGTGCGTGCGAATGTTTAAATCAGATATCGAAATCGCCCAAGCAACAAAAGTTAAACCGATTGCGGAAGTCGCGGCAAAACTCGGACTTACACCGGATGATTTTTCGCCGTTCGGACACTACAAAGCAAAAATAACCGCCGCACCAAAAGCAAACAAGCAGGGCAAGGTTATTTTGGTGACGGCGATAAGCCCGACGCCCGCCGGTGAAGGGAAAACGACAACGACCGTGGGTCTTGGCGACGCATTTTCTCGCCTCGGCAAGGACGCAATAATATGTTTGCGCGAGCCGTCGCTGGGGCCGGTTTTCGGCATGAAGGGCGGCGCGACAGGCGGAGGATACGCACAGGTTGTGCCGATGGAGGACATAAACCTGCACTTCACGGGCGATTTGCACGCAATTACAACCGCGAATAATCTTCTCGCCGCGCTTTTGGACAACCACATTCAGCAGGGAAACATTCTAAACATCGACCCGCGCCGCATCGTTTTTAAGCGCGCAATGGACATGAATGACCGCCAGCTTCGCTATGTTTCAAGCGGTTTTGGCGGCAAGGCAAACGGTACGCCTCGCGAGGACGGGTTTGACATTACAGCGGCGTCGGAGGTTATGGCGACGTTTTGCATAAGCGAAGATATTGCCGATTTGAAAAAAAATCTCGCCCGCATCGTTGTTGCATACACGTTTGAAGGCAAACCTGTTACGGCGGGTGATTTGCAGGCGGCGGGCGCAATGGCGGCATTGTTAAAAGATGCGATCGCGCCAAATTTGGTTCAAACTCTCGAAGGTACGCCCGCGATTATCCACGGCGGGCCTTTTGCAAATATCGCGCACGGCTGCAATACCGTCGCCGCAACGCGCCTTTCGATGCAACTCGGCGAGTATGTTTTAACCGAAGCCGGCTTCGGCGCAGACTTGGGCGCGGAGAAATTTATAAATATCAAATGTCGCCGCATGGGAATTGCCCCCTCGGCCGTCGTGCTTGTCGCAACGGTTCGCGCACTAAAATATCACGGCGGGGTTGAAAAAGCCGATCTTAACAAGGAGAATCTCGCCGCGCTTGAAATCGGTTTGGCAAACATACGCCGCCACATCGAAAATGTACAAAATTTCGGATTGCCCTGCGTAGTGGCTATTAACAACTTCCCGGCCGATACCCCTGCCGAAGTTGATTTTGTACAAACGGCCGTGCAAAAAATCGGCGCGAAATGCGTGCTTTCCGAAGTTTTCGCAAAAGGCGGCGAAGGCGGTATCGCGCTTGCAAACGCTGTGCTTGAAGCAATGAACGAACCGTCGACGCTAAAACACACATACGAGCTCGACCGACCGCTCAAAGAAAAAATCTCAACTATAGCGAAAAAAATCTATCGCGCCGCCGATATATCTTTCTCGCCCGAAGCTTTAACCCAGCTTCGCACGCTCGAACGCCTCGGCTATGGCAACGCCCCTGTGTGCATGGCAAAAACGCAATACTCCTTCACCGACAACGCAAAAAAACTCGGCGCACCGGAAGGCTTTACGATAACAATTCGCCAAATCCGCCTATCCGCCGGCGCAGGTTTCGTTGTCGCACTGGCCGGCGACATTATGACAATGCCCGGCCTACCAAAAATCCCCGCCGCACAAAACATAGACATAGACAAAAACGGCTTAATAACCGGCCTATTCTAGCACGCCAAGCGTGCAATGGGCACCGTGGGCATCTTTC
>WRHA01000251.1 GCA_009783395.1 Defluviitaleaceae bacterium | reverse complement strand
CATCCACGCACTGTTGGGCAAATTCGTACTTTATCCCGAAATAGACGTGGAGTTTCTAAAAAAGCACGTGCAGTAAAATTCGTAGAAAAAAAAATTGGTGCGGGTAGTGACACTACCCGCACCAATTTTTTTTTGCAGACGAGCAAACAACATCCGGACTGAAAACACAGTTGTCAAATTTGACTTATACATTGCGACAAAACGTGGTAGATTTATCCCCACAACTTTCGAGCGTGTGCGTCTGCCATGAATGAAACATTCCCTAGCTACATACATATCGTAGGGAAGGTGGTGATGTCATGTCTCAAAAAACAGGAGGGGACATTATGGAGTTTACCGAAAAAGACAAAAAGCGTTGGTTGCCGGAGGTGGACAAGCCGGGAACGTTTGACGAACACATTGACAATCTTGGACTCGAGAATGAAGACGAAGATTTTGGTTCAGTTATGACTTATGACCCTGCCTTGGCAAAAAAATACTAAAAAATAAGCGTGGAATCATTTAAATTCAGCCGGTCACAAATTGACGGGCTGAATTTTTTTTGAAAAATTTTCAAAAAAAAGCCTGTTTCCCCTTGCGAAATAAGGCAAATATGTTAAAATGTAATCAAAATGTAACTTTTAGTTAAAAAGTTGATCGGGAGAACTGCCATATGATTGATTTTAAAGAGGAAATCGGTAAATATAAGCCCATACGCCTTGTTGACGATGTTGAAACAGCGGTCAAGGATGAAGTGCTGGATATAATGGATCTGTTGCAATATATTTCCGGCAAGGCGGCAGGAGGAGACGAAAGTGAAATGTCCTAACTGCCTGAAAAATTTCAGCGGCGGCGTAAAATGTCCGGCCTGCAAGGTCGACACTGTTCTTTACATGGGAACCGTTCGCCTCTCCGACAGATTGCACAACAAGGGGCTCGAAAGGCTTAGGGTCGGCGATCTTTTTCACGGCATTGAACTTTTGACAAAAAGCATTGCGATAAATAAAAACAACGTACCCTCGCGAAACCTTCTCGGGCTTGCCTTGTTTGAGGTTGGGCATGTTGGGGAAGCGTTAAAACACTGGATTGTAAGCCAGTCGATGCTTAAAGAGGATAATCTTGCGACAAAATATATCGAAAGTGTAAACAAAAACGCCCGAAAACTCGAAGGGCTAAACGATGCCGTTGATATGTACAACCAGGCATTGGAGCATATTAGGCATAAAAGCGACGATTTGGCGATTATTCAGCTGAAAAAAGCCGTGGAAATTAATCCGCGCTTTGTCGACGCGCTTAATCTCTTAACGCTGTGCTACCTAATCCAAAACGAACGCGAACGCGCCGCCACCGCTGCGGAACGCGTTCTTTCGCTTGATATAATGAACCCCGTCGCGCTGAATTATTATGCAATTATTTTTCCCGGAAAGAAGCCTTCGCGCCAGGCATCGACAAAACCTAAGGGTCAACCCATCCCCAAGGGGCCGTACAAAACGATTGATCTCGAGGAAAAAAAGAAAAAGAATTTTCACGTGGCCGAACTTTTTATGTTTATAATCGGCATTGCGGTTGCGTCGGCGGCGTTGTATTTTCTGTTGGTTCCCGCACTCAGGCGGTCGTGGGAAGCAGAGAATCAGCGGCTTGAGGATGCGCACGCAGAGGCAAGCGTGAATTATCGTGCGCGGATTACACAGGCCGCCGAAGAATATGCCGCACGCGGGCGTGAAATCGAGGCTTTGGAAGCAGACTTGGTGCGGGCGCAAATCGAAAACGACTCTTTGCATCGGGAAAGCGAAGTAAATATTGCTTATTTTGACTTCCTCGACGATGAACTGCGTGATGCAGTAAATCGCTTGGAGCTTATCGGGGATTTCTCCGGCTTGCCGCCCAACATTCAGCAACGCGCAAATTTTATTTTAACCGAGGCCTACCCACTTCTCGGACAAAATTATTATAATTTGGGGCTTGCCGCTTTTAACGCAACACCGCGGGATTCCCACATGGCAGTTATTCACCTTGCAAACGCGCAGCGTTTTCTTGACGATGAATCGGATCAGTGGAATCGTCTGCTCTTTATGCTCGGCAATTTATACTACGATGACGGGCGTTTGACTGATGCCTTGGCGGCATTATCCGAGCTGTATGAGCGTGCGCCGGGCTTGCCCACACCTTTTACAGGCGCAGAGCGTACAAGATTTAATAACATGATGACTACTTTAGAGTCATTACAGTAGACATCAGAAAAGGAGAATCTATTTTGCAGGAAAATCACAACGAATTAACACGCACCATTGAACCCGAAACTAAACCCGAAACTGAACCCGAAACAGTAAAAATGAGCCCGGGGAAGCGAATTATCAGTTTATTCGTCGCCCCGGGCGAACTTATGAGCAACATAAAAGCGCGCCCCGTGTTTTTGGTGCCGTTTTTGTTGGCTGTTGTTATTGGGCTTGTAACCGTTGTCCCAAATGTAAGAGTGACCGAAATGTACGAACGCGAGCTTTCAAACATTTCAATCGAGAGATACGGCAGAGACTTCTTCGATATGTCTGCCCTTGCAAATGAATACGGCGAAATTCCGATGGCGGAAGCGATGACTGCAATAACATGGCTTTCGCATATTGCGATGGCATTTATACTGCCGCTGATTGCGTGCCTTCTTTACGCCGTTGGGCTCTTTATTCTTTCGAAAATATTGCGGGGCAAAGCGAAATTTGGTCAGCTGTTTTCAATGTGTATGCATATTTATGCGATTTTCGCGGTTGGCGCGCTTGTAGTGGCCTCTTTAATGTCTCTTACCGGAAGCCTCTTGGATATGACAACCCTTGCGGCTGTTTTTGCCCGAAACGGTACATTCGACCAGCTTTCCTACAACATATTTTCAGGCATAGGCATATTTCCGATATGGTCTTCTGTGCTGGCTTTTATCGGCGTAAAAGTGTTAGGCGAGTTTTGCAATGTGAAGGCCGGAATTATTGCAGGTGTATATTTCCTTGCAGGACTGACCGTCCACATCGTATCGTACATGAGTATTTGGTGGATGTATGATGTTCTGATTGGCGCGGGGCTGATGTAGTGAGTAAGAAGAAAATTGCAATAATTTCTGTAATTGCCGTTGTACTCATCGGGTTTGTTATTTTTAATGTAATCATGACGGGTCAAGAGGAAACCGACGGGGTTCCCCGTGGGGCTACGCCTGTTCACTGGTCATATCCTTCAATGCAAACCATAACAAGCCGCGTAAGCGCGAGAGGCAATGTCGAACTGCGGGATCGCACAATCGTTTTCCCTGTGACATCGGCACAGATTTTGGAGGTTCATGTTAAAGTCGGCGATACCGTTAGTGTGGGCGACTTGCTTATCACTTACGACGCGGATATTTTGGAAACCTTGGACGATCAACTTGCGGAGGCGCGGTTGGCACTGCGTTCGGCGGAACTGGGGCTTGCGGCAACGAGAATCGGCCCGGCAGAGGCGGAAATTCATGCGGCAGAAAATCAAATCGAACAAGCCCGCGCAGGAATAATAAATATCGAGGCACAACTCGGGCAAATTGATTTGCAAATAGCACAGCTTGCCGACGGCATCGAAACCGCCGGCGACACCCTTGCCGACATGCAAGTTCTTTACGAAAACGGCGTAATCGCCCGTGTCGAGCGCGACAACGCGAGCGATGCCGTGCGCAGACTGGAGGATCAACTGGCGATTGCAGTGCTTCAGCGCGATTCGGTGGCGTCGGGTCTTCCGATGGCAGAAGAAGCGGAACGCCTCGCGCAAACACAACGCGACGCCGTGATAAACCGCGTTACGCGCCCGGAAGCTGTAAACCAGGCATATCTTCAGCAGGTCGCAATCGAGCGCGCACAGCTTAATATTGCCCTAATCGAAAGAAATATAGCGGATTTCGAACACGAGGAACGCGCAACCGTTTCCGGCACCGTGATAAATGTACTCGTTGAAGCGGGTGAGTTTAGCATTTCCGGGCGGCCGCTTCTTGAAATCGCAGATGTTTCGAACGAGAACCTTGTCGTAATTGTTCACGTTCCCGAAAATGAAGCGGGCGGGTTGGATGTCGGTCAGGAAGTCGAAATTTCAAGCGGCGCGATCGGCGGTCACCGTTATGCCGGATATATCGATTTGATTCATCCCCTCGCCGCGCCGCGTCAAATGGGAAATACGATTGAAACGGTTGTGACGGCAGAAATTGCTGTGGCAGAAACGTCGCGCATTCGTGCGGGAAACACCGTTGATGCCGACATTGTTACCGGCGTCATCGAGGACACTTTGGTTGTTCCGCTTATGTCAACTGTAAGCGCGGGCGGCGACGAAACATTTGTATTTGTTATTACCGATGAATCCGTACTGGAGCGTGTCGACGTGCAGCTCGGCGAATTTAGTGCCATGTATATTGAAGCGATTGGCATTTTTGAAAACAGCCGCATTGTAAACAACCCAACAACCCTTATGTACGAAGGCATGATCGTCCGCCCCCTCCCCTCGATCACACCGGCCTCAACCACCCCCGCCACGCCCACCTCAACACCCCATCAACCATGATAATACAAAAGGGAAGTCTGTCCCCATGATAATACAAATAGAAAGTCTGAATAAAATTTACCGTAATGGAGCTATTGAGGTTACGGCGCTTCGTGATGTTGGTTTTTCGGTGGGGCTTGGCGAGTTTGTGTCAATTATGGGGCAATCCGGCTCGGGCAAATCTACGTTGATGAACATTTTGGGATGCTTGGACAATTTTAACAGCGGAAAATATTTTCTTGACGGCGAGGACGTTTCGCTTATTAAAGGAAAGAAGCTTGCGCAAATCCGAAACCAAAAAATCGGGTTTGTTTTCCAATCCTATAATTTGCTTCCGCGCCTTAACGCATTGCAAAACGTGGAGCTTCCCATGCTTTACGCCGAGGTTCGCAGAAAAAAACGCCGCGCCGCGTCGCTTGAAGCTCTCGACAGAGTTGGGCTTGGCGACCGAGTGCATCACAAACCGGCGGAGCTTTCCGGCGGACAAAAGCAACGCGTTGCAATCGCGAGGGCTTTGGTAAACAACCCCGCAATTTTGCTTGCCGATGAACCGACGGGCAACCTGGACAGCCAATCCGGCGACGAAATTATGACGATTTTTCAGCGACTTAACCGCGAGGGCGTAACAATTGTTATGGTAACCCACGAACCCGACATTGCAAACCACACAAATCGTATCGTGGCGTTTAAGGACGGGCGCATTATTTCGGACGAACCTGTAAAAAATCCGATTACGGCGGGGGCAACCGGGTAAAAATTCGAGAAGGGAAACGCGTGCGGCCGATTTTCTTCAAGCGACGGT
>WRHA01000250.1 GCA_009783395.1 Defluviitaleaceae bacterium | reverse complement strand
CACCCAGCGCGTGGAAACCGGGACCGCCGGGGCGAGCCGCGCTACTGTTGTTGCTTATAATAAATTCATATTCGGTGCGATTGTGAAGCACTACGGAATTTCCGGGGGTTAGATTAATGCGGTGAAGGGGCTGTTCCGCGGCTTCGCGAATTCGGAAATGCCGCTCATGCTCCGCCGGAAATGCCACGGAAAATGCCGAACCCCTTCTCGGCGCAAGCGTTATTCTGCCGGAGTTTGGCAAAACATATCGCCCCTCCGCAACAGAGCCATAGTCCAAAATATTGTTCTGCGCGTTTGTTATTACATAATCGAACTCGCTGTCGCGCTCGTTTTCGTTTTGCACAAGCAGTACGCGATTGTACCACCTGTCGTTGTTATTAATCTGCAAAATCTCGCCGTATGAAATCTCAAGACGCACAAGCGCGGATACATCACTTTCTTCCAGCGTCAAAAGCGGCTCCCGCGGGAAGATTAAAACAGCCGTGTCGTCCGCGGCAGTAAGCAACGCGGATTGCGTTTCTTCAATTAAAAAGTATTCGTCTGTGCGGCCGAAGGAAATTATTTCGCCGTCTTCGTCATAAAGCACGTAATCTACGCTTTCTTCTGTTTGGATTAAAATCTTCGCGTCGTCGCCATTTTCGCGCGCATTTTCGCCCGCATTTATATCGAAGGTAACAAAAACGGATTCTCCGTCACCAAGCGTATGGCGAACCAATGCAGTAGTCGTAACGTTTCGCGCAGTGATTTCGGAAACATCGGGGATTCTTATCGCCAAGTACTCGGCGGCATGTATCGCAGTTAATGTCACGACCGCGCCTGCCGGAACCTCAATCGATGCCTGAGACGCAAGGAAATCATCGGTTACATCAAAGAAAACTTCGTCATCGTAAAGCATCACGTACTCAAAACTGAATTCGCTTGCCCCGACTTGGGGGCATCGAATAATAATCGTGTGCGAACGAAGCGGGTCTGTGTTTGAAATTTCAATCGATTCTCGCGGCCATAGTGATAAATGAACCGGTGCGACCTCGCCGTTTTCGATTTCGATGTTTTCGAGCCATGTGTAGGGAAAATAAATCAGCCCGGGTTCGAGCGGTGTAATGGTTAGCGTAATAATCGGATTCATCGGGGTCGGCGCAAGCACAAGTTGGTTTCCGTCCGCTTCACCGTAGCTGATTACATGCCCGTCTTGCCCGCGAATTACATATTCATACGAAATCGGCAAATCTTCCTCGCCAACCAATTGAAGCGTCAGATTTTCGTCCGCGATAAAGGTGCGTGCTTCATTCGGCACAAGCGAAACCCGCTTTAACGCAGGTGTGTCACTGCGCTCAACCAAAAATTCCTCGCCATACCAACGCGACGGAAAATAAACCGACGCCTCTTCTGAATAGGATTCAAGCATCACTGCGCCACGCGGCGGAATGGTAATAATTTGCAAGGGGTCATCTTCGTCGCCGACAGCGAAATTCGTGGCGTCGCCGACGCGGTTGAAAATCACAAAATCTGCCACACCCGTTAGCCTAATTTGAAGCGGATCATTCGTCGTATTTTCAATCCGCAAAGAATTTTCTTCGGGCAAAATTTCAAACTCGCGCAAGGCACGGTCTTGTCGCTCCGTCACGCTAAAGCGAGACGAATCAAACGTAACAGAAATCGGCACAGCGGGTGTAATTTCCGCCATCCCCGTTCCGCTTACGGAAAATCTCCCCGAAGCGCGACCAAAGCGCGTAACCTCTCCGTCCGCATCAAGCAAAACGATGTCATATCGCCCACCCATAACATTTACATGCGAAACAACTCGCGCATCCCTTCCGACAAATTCATACACATTGTCGGGCTGAAGCGTACGTGTCGTTTGCGCCGCGTATACGACCGAAGGAAAAACGACTGTCGCCGCGAGAATCAAAAATGCAAAAAATTTTTTTAGCATAAAGCACCTCCATATTTTCGCCACTCAAATTGTCACGCCTTCTCCGGCGCGGAAAGCACGACGTGTCCGTCGTCATCCATGTGAATGTGCAGCCGATTGTTTTCCAGGTTCATTTTATCTAAATAATTTCGTGGAATTTGCACGCGACCGGCGCGATCGAGAACGGCGTACTCGATCTGCTTGCCAAAGCCCTCGATGCCCGCGAGTTTTTCTGCATAGTTCATTATAAATTCGCTCGATGTTTTGCCATCGCGAATTGCGACGACGCGTTGAACTTTTTTCGCGATTTCACGATCGTGCGTTACCAGGACGATTGTTGTGCCAAGCTCTTTGTTTACAGAGCGGAACATGTCGAGGATGTACTCGGATGTGCGCGTGTCGACGCTGCCGGTCGGTTCGTCGGCAAGAAGAACAGCAGGGTGATTTGCAAGCGCGAGCGCGATTGCGACGCGCTGTTGTTCGCCGCCGGAAAGCTGGTTTAGGCGATGCTTCGCCCGCTTACTCATGCCTGTAAGCTCCAAAAGCTCCAGCGCACGCGCACGCTTATTCTTCACAGGGTTTTTGCGATTAAATTGCATCGGCATCATTACATTTTCGACTGCGGTCAGGTATGGAATCAGATTTCGTGCGTTGTTTTGCCAAATAAAACCGACGGTTGAAATTTTGTATTCAACCAAATCTTTCTCTCGCAATTTAAACAAATCCTTGCCGTCAACGAAAAGCTTCCCCGCCGACGGTTTGTCGAGGCCGCCAAGCATATTAAGCAGCGTCGATTTCCCGCTGCCGCTGTTGCCGATTATCGCCATAACCTCGCCGCGCTCAATTACAAGATCAAGCCCTTGCAGAGCAAGCACCTCGATGTCTTTCGTTTTATAAATTTTAACGAGGCTTTCTGCCTCGATTACATTTTTATCATCAGGTTGCATCATTAACATGCCCCGTTCGATTAAAAATTTTTATCCGTTAATAATTTCTCCGTCTGCAAGTTCGTACACTTTATCCGCGACTTCCATCAGGCCGGGGTCGTGTGTTGTCATAACTATTGTTGCGCCTTCTTGCTCGATTAAATCCTTGAAAATTTTGATAACTTGCAAGCCCGTGTGTGTGTCGAGTTCGGCGGTGGGTTCGTCGGCGAAAATGATTTTCGGGCGATGAGCGATTGCACGTGCTATTGCGACGCGCTGTTGCTCGCCGCCGGAAAGCTCGGACGGCATGTGACGCATTCGCGGTGCAAGCCCGACGCGCTCGAGGCAATGTTCTGCTCGCGCCTTGCGTTCGGCGGCGGACACTTTGTTTAAACGCAACATAAATTCAACGTTCTCGAAAGCCGACATCATTCCGATTAATGCCACGGATTGAAACACGAAGCCCATCTGATTTCGGCGAAGCAGGTCGCGTTTTTTTTCGGAAAACCTCGATTGTCCATCAAAAATAACCTCGCCAGATGTCGGATAATCAAGCATTCCGAGCATGTTCATAAGCGTGGTTTTTCCGCTTCCGCTGCGTCCTTTAAGTATCGTCAATCTGTTTTCTGCGACGGTCAAGGATATGCCCTTTAACGCCCAAAACTCGCCTCCCCCCACGGGGAAAGCGCGTTTAACATCTTTTGCTTCCATTACAAGATTGCTCATGAAAAAAATTTCCCCCTCCGTGTGCGACCTTCTTGGGAAAATTAAGTTGTTTCGTAAATACGCAAAACGCGCTCGACCTTGAGTCCCTTTAATGCGGAGGCTGTTTGCGCTTCTGTTTCCGGCTCTGTAATCCATGCGACAAAACCGGGATATTGCGGGAGAGTTTTTGTGGCTTTTGCCGTGATTGCAGCGGGGTCGCTGCACGAAACGCGGACTATTTTTCTCGTTACATACTCGGCGGCGGGCAATATTTTTACATTTTCCTTCGTCCATTCGTGTGCCGCGTGAGTGCCTAGTGCTACGTCAACGAGATTGCTTACGACCGCGCTTGCTGTCGGCAGTTTGCCTGCGCCGCTTCCGTAAAACATCACGCTTCCCGTAGTTTTTGCCTGCGCCCAAAGTGCGTTGTATACGTCACTTACGGTTGACATCGGATGGCCGATTTTCAATAAAAAGGGCGCGGTAATGGCTTCCGCGCCTTCTTTTCGGATTTTTGCGGTTGCAAGCTGTTTTAAGGTGTAGCCGAACGCGGCGGCGAATGCGAAATCTGCGGTGTCGATGCGTTCGATTCCCTCGGTTTTTATATTGGTGTAATCGGCTGTTTTGCCTGTTGCAAGCGAAAGCAAAATTGAGAGTTTTCGACATGCGTCAAAGCCGCCGACATCGGCGGTCGGGTCAGCTTCGGCATAGCCGAGTTCCTGCGCGGATTTTAGCGCGGCGGCATAACTTGTGCCGTTTTGATGCATTTGCGTCAAAATATAGTTACTTGTTCCGTTTAATATGCCCGCGATTTCTTGCAATTCGTCGGTTAGAATCGCGCCGTTGTATGGGCGGATCAGCGGAATGCCGCCGCCGACGCTTGCTTCGAAAAGCACATGCACGCCGCGCTCTTTTGCAAGAGCGAGAAGCTCCGCGCCGTGCGCCGCGATTAACGCCTTGTTTGGCGTAACAACGTTTTTGCCCGCCAAAATGGCGCGCTTTGCAAAGTCATACGCAATCGTTTCGCCTCCGATTGATTCCACGACGGTTTGAACCTCGGGGTCGCCTTCAATCAGCTCAAAATTTTTCACAAAAAAAGATTTCATCGGATCACCCGAGAAATCTTTTAAATCCAAAATATATTTAACCTCGATGCTTTCGCCCGCTTTTTTGGCGATCTGCGCCGCGTTAACTTTTAATACCTCTGCCACACCCGAACCTACTATACCGTATCCCAAAATTGCAATTTTCACAATTCCACACCCTTGTAGATTTTTTTTCGTAGATTTTTTTTCGTAGATTTTTTTCGAATTATATCAGAAAACCTAAAAAAATTCCAAAATCCTTTTGGCAAGCTCAACTTCTACGGTTATCGCAACCGAGCCGCCGCGAAGTATGCGCATTTCTACGATGTCGCCGATTTCCTTTGCGCGGATTGCGGCTTGAAGTTGCAACATGTCGAAAATCGGTTGACCGTCAAAGCTTGTTATAACGTCGCCTTCGCGAAGGCCTGCGTTGTATGCTGCGCGACCTTGCTGTACATCCAGGATTATAACGCCGAGTGCGGGTATGCCCCAAAGCTCCGCACGATTTTCAAGATCATCTGCAAGCGAACGCCCGCCGATTCCGATTGCGGGCATACGATAATTGTTGACAATGTCGTGCAAAACGGGCGCGGCAATGTTTGACGAAATGCTGTATCCCATGCCCTCCGCAAGCGACGGGTCGGTCATTAATCGCGTTGCGCGGTTCATATTTATA
>WRHA01000249.1 GCA_009783395.1 Defluviitaleaceae bacterium | reverse complement strand
CCCCGCGAGTTCCCTCTCTGCCTGGATAAAATAGCGTCCGTCCGTCCAAAGCCCCGCTTCGTGCCTTGTTACAACAACCAAGCCTGCCGACCCGGTAAAGCCGCTAATCCACTGCCGCGCACGCCAAAAATCGGCGACATATTCACTTGCATGTGCGTCGCCGCTGGGAATTATATATGCGTCAAGCCCGCGCTCCGTCATCAAACGGCGAAGCGCGTCAATTTTTTCCGCAGTTGTCACGATTATATCGCCTTGCGGTTTTTTGTATTTGGCAAAGTCAAAATATTTTCGCTTTGGGGCGGATCATCCGCATCGAAGCTCTTAATAAATTCGTCCAGTTCCCTTTTTGTGCGCGTCAGCTCGGTCTGCACATTTTTCATTTCCGCAGAAAGCCGTATGTTCTCGTCCTGCAATTTTAGCATTTCGCCAACAAGCTGTTTGTGAAGTGAGTCAACGCGCTGAAATCTATCCAACGCCTTGTGGTAATCGTCCGCCATATTCAGTGCGATAAGCAGTGTGCGAACGTGATCGTCGATTGCCGCAGTAACGCTTTTGGACTTAATGTCGCTGATTTTTTCGTCGGCATATCGTGCCAAACGCTGTAAATAATCGGGCTGCTCGTTGGATTTGACCGTAATAATTTCGCCGCCGATTACAACATTAACTTTATTATCCATTGCATATTCTCCCTTTCTCAGGAAAAAATAATTATGTGTTTTTGATGAGAGGTGTATGCCATATGAAAAATTTTTTACTTTTTGCGTTTTTATTTTTTTCTTTCTCCGGGCCGGAAACGGATCTGCTTATCGAAATTAACAAAGCGCGTGTGGCGCAGGGCGTACCCGCGCTTGCGATAAATCATGAAGCGGCGAGGCTTGCGCGATACCGAACGGAAGAAATGGTCGCGCTCGATTTTTTCGGACATGGTTCTCGGCTTTATGGCGAACCCGATCAAATGCTGGTACGCTTCGGCGTTCCCTTTATGGCGGCGGGCGTAAACATCGCAAAAGGGCAGGATACAGCCGAAGAAGTAGCAGGTGCGTGGCTTTCATCACCCGAACATGCCCAAATTTTGCTTAACAAAAATTTCACATCGGCAGGCATCGGACTTTCGATTTACGACGACATGCATTATTGGACGATTTTTTTAATATCCGACACATAATCGTCAACAAGCGGCAGTGACGACGCGGTTCGCCCCGTCTTTTTTATGTGCGAAAGCAGTGACGCAAGCGACTCGTTGTGCATTGCAAGCCCGCGTTTTTCGCCCGTAAGATATCCGCCATCCACCGCAATAACCTTTGCATAATCCTCGCGTGTATAACGCCATGGTACGAAATTTTTCCTAAATTGTTCGTACAGCTTATCGGCAAATTCAAGCCCCTTGTAATTCATTCCGCCCGCGAAATACATATCAGCCCCTCGAAGCAATTCCATCAAGCAAACAAACGCGGCATTAAATCCGCCCGTAGGGCAAACAATCGTACGCTTAACGCCCCCCGTATCACACTTCAGACGCGTTAAAACAGCAGAAAAAATCTGCGGCTCTTCAAGTATAAAGACCTTTCCTCCGTGCGCCGACGCGTGGGACAGGCTGTTAATATTCTCAAGCGTAAGCACCTGCGCCTGGTTTAAATTTTCATAATGCGCAGAATCTGCCGAAAGCCCAAATACGGTAACACTGCTCAACATGCCGTTCGATAAAAGTCCCGCACGATAATGCAAAAAAACGCAACCTTCCGCCGTAGTCGGAAGAGCCACGTCAAATTTACTTGCCAGTGCTTTTAGAAAAAGTTGCCCATGCGTTCCGGAAAAATCAAACGCACCGGGCGAGCCGGTATGTTTTTCGGAAAACTCCGCAAGCGGAACGAGCTTACCATTCGCACCGACATCATTAAGCGCGTCCGCCGTCTGGCGAATTACGCGAAGTGCGGATTTCGGATCGGCTAAGTACGAATCGGCCGCGGCACGATATGTGCGGCGTGTGTGTGCGGAAATTTCTTTAAGCCATATTTCTGCTTGTGTGTTTTTGAACTTTGGAACAAGCGACAAAACCCCTGCTGCAAACGGAGTTGGCTTTTTCATGTTCGATTCAGTCGCTTTTTTTACTGGCTTGCCGATATACTGCGCCAAAACATCGCCAAGCGAAACATCGGACAAAAAATTTTTACACATCTGCCGCTCAAAATCTGCAAGCCCAATTCTAATCAACGCCTGATTGTAATAATCGCGGCTAAAGAATTTTGAAAGGGCCTCTTCCTCTTCTTCGCGGGGTTTTATAAGGCGAACCGCTCCAAACGCACGCTCGTATTGCACGTACATGTCAAACATTGCATGTATGATTCTCCCAAAACCGGGGTTGGATTTGAAAAACTGTACGATTTGATCGATTTGCGCGTCCATGCGCATCACCTCCGGTTTTCGCTCAGTGCAATTGCGAGCTGGGCAGGGCAAGATGTTCCTCTCATACCGCATGTTATGCCGCTCAAAAGCGGTATAATTTCGTCGACATTGCGTCCTTTTACAAGTTGCGATATGCCCTGCAAATTACCCTGACAGCCGTTTGAAAATTTCACTTCATTTATAATGCCGCCATTTACGTCAATGTAAATTTCGTTTGCACACACGCCTTTTGTTTTGTACGTCATGCCGTCAGCTCCTCGAATTCTTTTATCGTGTCCTTAATCACATCAAGCGCGCTTGCCCAAAAAGCTGTATCGTCAACGTTTATCCCCAGCGTTTCGCAGCTATTCTTGATTGGCATTTTGCCGGAAACGCGAAGGAAATCGTCGTATTTTTTTCCGAAAGCATCCGCATCCTCGTCATAAATTTTATAAAGACCATTTGCCAGAAGATGCCCGAAAGCGTAAGGGAAATTGTAAAAGCTAAAGCTCGCGCTGTAGTAGTGTGGCTTGATTGCCCACATATAAGGATGCAACAGTTTTGGATCAAGTCCGTCGCCGTAAGCGGTACGCTGAGCGGTAAGCATAAGGTTATTCAGCTCGTTAACGGAAAGAGGGTGGTCGCTCCTTGCCTCGAACACGCTTTTTTCAAATAAATAACGCGAGTAAATATCCAAAATCACCTGAGTTGCATCTTGAAGGCTGTTTTCAAGCAGTTGCAATTTCGCGTCGCCTTCAAGAGTTTTAAGAGCGGCATTGGTTACAATCATTTCGCAAAACGTCGACGCTGTTTCCGCAAGCGGCATCGGATAATGTGTGTTTAAAATGCCTTCCTGCATCACTTGCATACTGTGGTAGCCGTGGCCGAGTTCATGCGCGAGAGTGATAATATCGCTCAAATTACCGCCGAAGTTAAGCAAAATGCGAAATTGTTTAATCGCATAAACGTCGCCGCAAAACGCACCGCTTACTTTACCTTCATGCGGATAAACATCAATCCACGAATTTTCAAACGCTTGACGCGCCGTGCTTTCCATTCCGGGTGAAAATTTGGCAAAATTCTCGGAAATAAATTTTTTTGCTTCATCGTATGAATATTTTTTATCACAAGACGCACCAACCGGTGCGAATAAATCATAAAATGGCAGAGCCGATTTGCCTAAATAACGGGCTTTCGCCTTTAAATAATCGCGAAAAATTTGTACATTTGCGTCGATTGCCTCAAACATCGCGTCGAGAGTTTTTTGGGACATGTTGCTGTCAAAAAGTGTGCGCTCAAGCGGGTGTTTGTATTTGCGCAAACCGCTGAGTAGATTTACTTCGCCTTTGATACTGTTCATTGCGGCGGCACAGCTTTCTTCGATTTTCGGATAAGAGGCGAGCTCGGCTTCGTATGCCGACTTGCGAACATCTGCATCTGCGTCATATGCAAGATTGCGACACTCATTTATGCCGATTGTTTGCACCTTGCCCGATTTTGGGTCGGCATACTCACATGTCAACATGGAAATAAGCTTGTCCTGCAACAGCCCCCATGCGCTCGCTCCCATGTTTGACATTTGCGCAGAAAGGGTTTCTTCGTCTTCGCTCATCATGTGGCAAAATTCCTCGGCCATGTGGCAAAGCTGATATGCGTAATCCCCGATGCCATATTCTTTCGCAAGCGCGGCAATGTCAAAACCACGCTCTGCCGTTTCGGCCAAAAATTTCGCCATGCGCACCTTCATACGGCTGGTTTCTGCGTCAATTGCTTCAAGTAAATAAATAAATTTCGTCGCATCGGCATTTGATGTCTCAGTCGCATAAACATAGTGCGCGAATGAACTCAACCTATCGTTTTTCGCCGCATAATCCTCAAGGATTTTAATAATCGCCGCCGCGTCCTCAAACGATTCAATGCGATGCGTGTTCATTTTATCAACAGTTTTTGGAATCTCCAAAAAATCTGCCTTAAATTCGGGGGAATCAAACCCCGTGTATATAGCCTTCAAGCACCACTTTTCAGCCATTATTTTCCTCCTCTTTGGCATATGAAAAAGGAATGGGTATCCCCATTCCTTATATTATTCGTTAAAAAATCAGACGATATACGCCTGAAGAAGCGGCAACAAGCGTTCTGCCGATGCTTTTTCGTGGATTGTGAGTTTTAGCGGCTTTGATAAATCAAGGCTAAAAATCCCCATAATGGATTTCGCATCAACGATGTAGCGGTCGCTACCGAGATCCATATCGCCTTCAAGCGGTGCGACGAGGTTTACGAAGCCTTTTACTTTTTCCACGGTGTCTAAGAGAATATGCATTGATTTCATGTTTACCTCCCTCAAATTGTAAATTCAATTTATTGTAAGGTTTCACGACGCAATCGTCAAGGATTATTTTTACATATAAACGCTTTCATGAAATTCAGTAACCCCGTTCATTGATTCCGTTATCTGCCGCACGTTTCCGTCGAGATAGTGCAGATATGAAAAACTCGAGCGGATTGCGTCGCCGTGACGATTTGTTACAGTGGTTATCAAGCCCGCAAGATTTCGGGTGTAGTTGGCGGTTATTCCATTGCTTAAATCGTCGTCGAAGAAAACATGGCAAACGCAACAGAAAATAGCCGCCCAGTGGATTGGAGAACGGCTATTGTCTTAAGAAATTTTTAAACAACTGACGTGAACCGCCGCTTTGCGGTTGCGCCGGGTCAACGTGTCGAGCGTTGACCCTCTTTTATTATATGCCCTATTTTTACGGAAATCAACCGCTAATATTTTATAAAACTTGACAGCGAAATAATGTTCGCTTGTGCTGTCCGCGAGTGGAGAGGCGACACTTTTTAACGCCATCTTTTGCAAGAGTCCCTGTATGACAAACGGTAGCCCGTCCCTGCGTAACAAACTCCT
>WRHA01000248.1 GCA_009783395.1 Defluviitaleaceae bacterium | reverse complement strand
AATAATATTTCCGTCGTTATCAAGAAAATCCATCGGGCCGGTTCGGTTGAAGCCGCTCCAATGCTCGGCCATTCGAGCCATACGCACTTCGTCATTTATGCGACTGACCGAGGTGTATATAAATGGCTCTATAATATTTCCGCCGGGGTCAATTGTGCCGGATTTATCATCCCTGCGGGCTGTTGCCACGCCATTTTCAAAGCGTCCTATTGAGGCGAATTCGCCGAAGGGAATTCGCACGTTTCCGTCACGGTCAATTAATCCCACTTGCCCGTTTTTGCGAGCCGTTGCCATTCCGTCTTCAAGCCGCCCTATCGAATCGTATTCAAAGGGGATAATTATATTTCCGTCGCGGTCGATTAAACCGGTTTGCCCATCTCTCCGTGCCGAAGCCACTCCTTCGGAAAAGTCGGCGATATGGTCGAATTCCCCCATAGGGATAACAAAATCTCCGTACATATTAATAACACCGAATGTGTGAATTATATCCCTCCACCCGTGTTCGTCCTCGTTAAAAGTTTCTCCCACACCGACAACGGCCAAGCCATCCGAAAATGAATTGATAATATCAAATTCAAACGGCAGAACAACGTTTCCGGCTCTGTCGATAAGCCCCATTTCATTTCCATAAGCCCAATTGTCGTCCCATTGTCTTCTTTTGACAACCGCCAGCCCGTCTTCAAATGCCCCATGTTGCGACCATCTCAGCATCCAACGGGGGTCGTCGCCTCGGATGCCGATACTTCCATACCGAAGCGGAATAACAAGCTCGCCGCAGGTATCAACAAAACCGACCATGCCATCCCTGTGAACCGCCGCCAATCCTTCATGAAAAGAGCCTATGTGGTCATATTCAAACGGCACGACAATTTCGCCGTACTTGTTTAAAATACCCTCTGTTAAAATACCCTCTGTTCTGTCCGACCAATCGCCTTTGAAAGCCCGAAACAAACCGTCCCCCAAAAATGAAATCCCGTAAAATTCAAACGGTATGATAATATTTCCGGATTTATCGATGACTCCCGATGCTCCGTCTGTCCAATCGCCGATTCGGGCAACCGCCAGCCCGTCCCTGAACGGCCTCCCCCAATTACCTTCGCCGCCTATCGACGAAAATTCAAAAGGCACAACGACCTGCCCCTGTTGGTCGATGATGCCCGTTTTTCCGTCCAAAACCACTCGGGCAACGCCGTCGTGGAAGCAGCCTGCCCAAGAAAATTGATAGGGAATAACAAGCTCGCCCGTCATATCAATAAAGCCATATGTCCAGCCCGATTCCGAACAGTTTTTGCCCACCCTTGCCAGCCCTTCGCAAAAAAAGTGCGAAATGCTGTCAAATTCCATAGGAATAACAAACTCGCCGTAATGATTAACAAAGCCGACTTTCCTGTCGCGCTGAACCCACGCCATGCCCTCTCGAAATGTGTAAACATTGTCGAACACCAGCGACGGCTCCACCAAGATACGCACAACGCCAAATGCCCCAACAACAGACGTCGGTGTGACGGATATAAAAATGATAATCGCAATAACGAACGGTATAATTTTTTTCACGGCTCGTCTTCTCCTTTTATGAGCTGAATATATATGCGAAGCGGGTTGATTTCCGGGATTAGTGCGTCGGCTTTTTGCCCAATTTCCAAGGCGCGCACTTCATCAATATATGGCAAAATTTGCTCCAACAATCCCTCAGCCGTTACCCTGCGATGCGGCCCGCTTTCGATTGCGGCAATCGCGCTGTACGCGGCTTCTTCGTACAATCCGCGTCGTATAAGCGAACGCGTTCGCTGTGCGTGCGCGACGGTATTTGGGCGCGGCATGGTTTCGAAAACCTCATCCAATAAATCGTGTCGACCTTCGGATAAGTAAATGGATATGCGCGTCAACGCGGCATCGCTGTCGTTGCGAATGGGCAAAACAGCCAAAATTTCCGCCGCCCCAATGGGATCTGAAAGAGCGACCCACGCCGCATGGTTTTTCATAGCGGACTGCGCAAACACAACCGCGAACAGCGCGAGCGGCAACAAAAACAACACACGCGCCGCCTTAGGAATTTTCTGCGATTTTTGCAACGTCGATGAAATCAGCCACACCGTGACCATCGTAACAGACAAAAACGAAAACGGAATATCCATAGTCGCCGCCAGCAAAGCCATGATAACACATACCGATTTATCGCTCCACCGCATGTTCTTCAAGCAATAAAACACGATCGCGAGCAGTAAAATAAAAGCCAAAAATCCCGCGTCCACGCCAACCGCAATGTATTCGCTGTGTATTCTTGCCGCGGAATACAGTGACGACTGGTGCGCAAAAAGTTCAAATTCCCACGCGCCGGGCCCGATCCCAAGCGGATAGCGCGATATAACCCCAAAACCGTCCCAAATATGTATAAGCCTTTCCAAATATGTGGCAACGGGACGAAAGCCACGTACAAAAAAAACCGACGAAATCGCCAAAACGCACACCCCGCCCCCAAGAAACCCAAACCACTTTTGCTGTGCCATGGCATCAATCCACGGAGGAAATTTCTTGCGAAAAACAAGCAGAAAAATCGGCGGCAACAGACTTAACTGCGGCACAGGCGAAAAAATCAAAATCGCAAAAACGATCCCGGCGGCGAACGCAGAAACCGCAAAACCACAAAGAACGGGCTGAAGTTTGACGTCCCTATTTTTCGCCAAATATATCGCCCAACCCGCGCCGTATACAGCTATCGCACCAACGGATTGTGTCAAAATCAATGCCGTTTCCAAAAACGGAGCATATGGGGAACGTTTCGTTCGCGCTAAAAACGCAGAAATACCAATAAAAAACCCTGCCGCGTTTGCATATTGAAAAACGCTTTGCAAGCGATTCGACACAACCGCCCCATCCCAATGAAACAAGCCCGACAGCGCGGCAAACCCAATGCCCGCAACCATCATCCCCGTTATAAAAATCGCATCGGTTATGTCCGAATCAATGTTGTAAAACGCAAACAACAACAAAACCGCGACCATTATCCTGCCGGTTACGGCTAAAGACTCAAACGGCAAACCATGAACAACCGCCGAAACCGCATACACAGCAACCAGCGACAGCAGAAGCATAACAACAGGCATCGGAGGCAGTTTCTTTGCGCGGAACAATAAAAATAAAACGGCGATAATGCCGCACAAGCTCCAAACCGCATCGGAAAAACCACCCTGCAACAATGTAACAAATACAAGCAACGCCACAAAAATGTGCTTCATCATCATCTCCCCACAATACAGGACAGATTCTATCACATTTTCATAACACAAAAAAAACCGCGCATAACGCACGGTTTTTTTATAGCCCAGGAAACTGCATCCGGCAATGGCGCGCGTTCTTTGCGCGCACCCTTCGAGACGAACACGTCGCCTTCCCACCAGATGCCCACGGTGCCCAATGCACGCTTGGCGTGCGCTACATCATGCCCATTCCGCCGCCGCCGGGAGGCATTGGGGGTTCGGGTTCTTTAATGTCGGTTACAACAGATTCGGTTGTGAGAAGGGTTGCCGCGACGGAGGTGGCGTTTTGAAGGGCGGTGCGCGCTACCTTTGTAGGGTCGATTATGCCCGCATCAACCATGTTTACGAAAGTTTCCGTGAGGGCATCAAAACCGATGCCTTTGGCTTTTTCCTTCATAGAGTTTACGATAACCGCGCCTTCAAGGCCCGCATTGTCAACGATATGACGAACGGGGGATTCGAGTGATTTTAAAACGATTTCCGCGCCGGTTTTTTCGTCGCCCGCGAGGGAATCGACTACCTTCTTAACGTCGGGGAGTGCGTGAATGTACGCGCTGCCTCCGCCGCAAATGATGCCTTCCTCGACTGCCGCACGGGTTGCCGCAAGTGCGTCTTCCATGCGGAGCTTTTTCTCTTTAAGCTCGGTTTCGGTCGGTGCGCCGACCTTAATCACTGCTACGCCGCCGGCCATTTTTGCCAAACGTTCCTGCAATTTTTCTTTGTCAAACTCGCTGGTTGTTTCTTCGATTTGCGATTTGATCTGACCCACGCGTGCGTCGATGTCGGCTTTTGTACCCGCGCCATCAATAACGATGGTGTTTTCTTTGTCGATGCGAACGGATTTTGCACGACCGAGGTCGCCGATTTCAGCTTCTTTGAGCTCAAGGCCAACTTCGGCAGAGATAACTTTTCCGCCCGTCAAAATCGCAATGTCTTCAAGCATGGCTTTGCGGCGATCGCCAAAACCGGGTGCTTTTACTGCGGCTACATTAAATACGCCGCGAAGTTTGTTAAGCACGAGTGTCGTAAGGGCTTCGCCTTCAACGTCCTCCGCGATTATAAGAAGCTTCGCGCCCATTTGCACGATTTGTTCCAGAATCGGCAAAATATCTGCGACGGTAGAGATTTTTTTGTCGGTGATCAGAATGTAGGGGCTGTCCAAATTTGCGACCATTTTTTCCATATCGGTACACATATAGGCAGATAAATACCCACGGTCAAACTGCATTCCCTCAACAAGCTCAAGCTCGGTAAACATTGTTTTGGATTCCTCAACGGTGATTACGCCGTCGCTGGACACTTTGTCCATAGCTTCAGCGATCATGTCGCCGACTTCCTGCGAGCTTGCGGAAATAGCGGCAACTTTTGCGATGTGGTTTTTGCCGTCGATGGCTTGGCTCATGCCTTTGATTGCGTCAACGGCGGTGTCGGTAGCTTTTTGCATACCGTTGCGAAGGATGATCGGGTTTGCGCCCGCCGCGATGTTTTTCAATCCCTCACGCACCATTGCCTGCGCAAGCACGATTGCAGTTGTCGTTCCGTCACCCGCAACGTCGTTTGTCTTTGTTGCGACTTCCTTTACAAGCTGTGCGCCCATGTTTTCAAACGGGCATTCCAGCTCGATTTCCTTTGCGATTGTAACGCCGTCGTTTGTAATAAGCGGCGTACCATACTTCTTGTCCAAAACAACGTTGCGGCCTTTGGGCCCGAGTGTGATATTAACCGTATCCGCAAGCTTGTTTACACCCGCTTCAAGAACTGTACGCGCATCGATGGCGTACTTGATTTGCTTTGCCATTAAAATTGCTCCTCTCCTATTCGACTACGGCGAGAATATCGCTTTGCCTTACAATTATAAATTCGTCTTGCTCGAGTTTAACTTCCGTGCCGGAGTACTTCGAATAAATAACCTTGTCGCCCGGCTTAACTTCCATTTTAATCTCTTTTCCGTCAACGACACCGCCGGGGCCGACGGCAACAACTTCTG
>WRHA01000247.1 GCA_009783395.1 Defluviitaleaceae bacterium | reverse complement strand
TTTCGATTTCGAAACAACCTCCTTCAGCTTCCATTCCGATACGGCAGGCGCACCGATACCGACATTCGAAATACTTCCCGTCGATCCCGCCGATCCGACCAATGCCGCAACGGCCGCAAACCGCGCAACCACATCCACCATCCTAACCGAGTTGCTGGTCGGCATACCCGTTCCCGTAGCGGTAAGCAATCGCGTAGCCGCAGCAAACGCTGCCAGGGCAACATCCCCCATTCACAACCCGTCTCTCAGCCAAGAAATTACCGATTCACAAAGCGTCACCATTACTGTCGGCACGGGTTCCGATACGGAAACAACAACCCTCAACTTCGACCCCGGCACGAGCTTCCGCGAAATCATGGATGCAATAAATGCCATCGACGGAGTGAATGTGACATTTAACTCTGCCACGGGTCAGTTCACCTTCTCAACAACCGGAGATGAACCCGTAGGCGTAAGCGGTATTGGTTTCCTGGGCTTTGCTCCAACAGGCTCGATATCGATCCGCCAAGGAGCGGCGCCTCCGACAGGCGCAGTCACAAGCAACACAGTCAATCCGGGAACATTAACGCCAAGTTCGTATGTTCGCGACTTTATTGATATCAACCAGTATCCTTCAATAACGATCGGCGGACGCACGATCACAATAAATATTAACGATACATTCCTTGACCTGATCGGTGCCATAAACTCTCTTTTGGCAGGCAACCCCGCGCCGGGTACCCCATTGTACGGCAACCCGAACTACACAGGCGACCTCGGGTTTAGGGCAGACTTAAGTGGCAATGGTGCATTTTTCCTCGTTGCCACCGGTACCGGTACCGCCAGTAGTATCGAGATTGGTGAAGATGGCGAGTCAAACGCGCTTCTCCGCTTGATGTTCGGTGCGGATTACAGGACGATAAACAGCCCTCCGGAAACGTTCGTACACAATCCGACACTCGATACCCAAGTCGGCGCAGTGCGAATCGCCACTATAACCGTAGGCGAAGGCTCCGATGCCGTAACCACCCCCCTCACCTTCTTCAACAACATGACCTACCAGCAAATAATGGACGAGATAAATAATATCGCAGGCGTGCAAATGACCTTCGACCCCATATCGGGAACCTTTACAATATCCCCGACCGATGGTCAAGTTTTCCGTGCGGAAGGGCTTGGATTCCTGGGCTTCCCAAGCACGGTAGAGGGCAACTTCGAAGAAACCCCCTCCCGCCTCGTGCGCACTGCCCAAAATGCAATAATTTATTACGATGTCGGTGCGGGTGGATTGCCTCCCGTGCGACTGGAGCAAGCAACAAATAATTTTGATCTTCACGGTATGAGAATAACCCTTTCTTCCGCCGTTGAAACAGCAACTCGAAGCGATGACGGCACCTACGTCGGCGGAATCTTTACAATAAATTCCGAACGCGACATCGAAGATACCTACGCCGCCGTCCGTGAGTTTGTCGAAAACTACAATAATTTGATTCGCATGTTGAACGATCTGCATTCAACCCCGCGCCCACGCGCAGGAAACCACCATCGTGGTGCGCTTTTCGAGCCGCTAACCGACGAAGAACGTGCCGGCATGAGCGATCGAGACATCGAACGCTGGGAAGAGCAAGCACGCACAGGTCTTCTCCACCGCGACAGAGACATTCGCAATATCCAACAGCAATTGCGCGATGCTATGTTCCAACCCGTTCGCATGAATGACGGCACAACCTTTTCCCTGCATCAAATCGGCATCCAAACCATCGGAATAAACGGTGCGGCAAACGACAGGCTTATCGGAGTGCTTGAAATTGACAGCGATCGACTGCGCGCCGCGCTTGAGCAAGACCCCGACCGCGTACGCCAGCTTTTCGCACGTAATCACGTTGAAGCAAACACTCATGACGGGCCGACACTGGACGACGACGTAAACATCCGAGTAGCGGGAACAAGTTTCGAGCAACGAAACATAAACTTCCGTCATGTCGGTCTCGGTTTCCGCATCCATGAGCTTCTGGACACCGTTGCAAACAACGTCGACAGCCCGCTCCAGCAACGCGCAGGCTATCACTTCGGCGTAAACACGTCGGAAAACACCATAAGCCGTCAAATCGCCGACTATAACAGACGCATCGACGCGATGCAACAATTCCTGATTCGCCGCGAAAACCATTTCTTCTCAATGTTCGCACGTATGGAGCAAGCAATGGCGCAATCCCATGCCCAAATGGATAGCTTGTTCGCATTTATGACTCAATGACAGCATTGAGTCAAGCACAGGAAATTGCCGACCAAATACTTGCGCGGGCAAAGAAGCTTGTGTTTACAGGTGATAAGGAGCAGGAAGAAACCGAGCTTGACGCCTATATGGAGTTTTTGGATGAGCACGCATCTTTGATAGATGAGCTCACGGACTTAAAGCTCCAACTTGACGAAGACGAGCGTTCTTCCGCGGAATTCAAAAAAATAATAGAAACCATTGAGGAAATTACTGCAATCTACAAGAAACACGTGCGGCTTATTGAGCATTTGCACAAAAATGCAAAAGCGTCATATAAGGAAGTAAAGCAGGGGCAACGCCTCAACGCCGGATATAATCCCCTGTCGACAGACGAGGTTTCAAGTAAGTTTGACTTTAAACAATAAGGAGGACAACAACATGGATGTTAATCAAGCAAGTGGAACCACTTACGCAACACCGGCTCCGGCGCCACCAATGCCAACTCCGGTGTCTACACCTGCACCGGCTCCGCCGGAACGCCGCGAGGAACCGCGTAGCGAGGCATTGCTCCAGCGCGCCGTGCGCGAAGTAAATGCGTCTCTCGGCACGTACGGTAGGCATTTAGACATTCGTCACCACGAGGCAACAAATCGCGTCGTTGTAACGGTGTACGATTCGCGAACAAATGAAGTGGTTCGCGAAATTCCGCCGCAAGAGGTTTTGGATGCACACGCGAACATGCTGGAAATGGTCGGTATTTTTGTAAACACAAGAGGATAAGGAGTCAAAAAATTGATAACTCATAATCCAAAAATGCAAGTGCTTCAAAAGCAAGTCGAAACTGCAAGCAAGGAAGAGCTTACGCTTATGCTTTATGAAGGTGGAATTAAGTTCTTGAATCAGGCTATCGTTGCTGTAGAAAAAAACGACATCGTTAAAGCGAATAACCTGATTCAACGGGTCGAAGACATCGTACGCGAGTTTCAGATTACACTGAACCACGATTACGAAGTTTCGGAAAACCTAAACTTGCTTTACGACTATATGTACAACAGACTTGTTGAGGGTAACTTGGAAAAAGACGTGGAAATTCTTAACGAGATTTTGAGCATGTTCCGCGAATTGCGCGACACATGGAAAGAAGCGATGAAGCTGGCTAAAGCTGCTTCATAAGTGATACGCTCTCGTTAAGTTCTTCGTAGCCGTTCTTCTTGTAAAAATTAAAAGCCGGGAGATTTCGTGAGGTGTTTAGGCTTACAGCCTGCACCCCATACCCGGCTAGTTTTATTTCCATTTGGCGCATAATCTCCGTGCCGAGCCCGCACCCGTGAAGCTCGGGCGAAACAGCAAGCTCCGACACTTCAAACATCGTTCCGTCAAAATAATCATCAAGCTTACCGAAGCAAAATGCCTTAATCACCTCGTCCACAAAACATACGTAACCCAAAAAGCCGGGCGTGCGCGCTAAATCGCGCAAATATCGCTCGGCTTTTTCCGGTGTTAAAAAATCATAACTCAACGGCGGTGCATTAAATGCATCGACGTAAATTTTTGCGCATGTGGGCAGATGCTCCTCTTTGTACATTATCAGCATGGGCGTACTTCCGGCTTAAACGCTGTAAGCGGCGCGCCTGACATATAATCAATGCCGACCTCAAAAGTCTGCCCCTGCTCAACCGCGATTTCACTGCCAAGCGGGTGGATCATGTAATGATTGTGCCAATCCACCAAGGCTTTCGTTTCAGGCATAACAGCCAAAATGCTCTTTGTTATCACGCGCAATGCATTAAATTTTCCGGGCGTGTCAATCTGCAAAACGCCGTTCCACTTGCACTCGAGCGAATACGGCTGATCGTACATAATTTGTTGATAAATAACCGGATTGCCAAGTGCCTCGGTTTTTGGCCAACTGCCATATGCGTCTTGGATTTGAACCACCGGCGCGTAATATCCGCTAAAATTAAAATCCTGCTGAACGGGCTGGATCGCTTGAAACGTTGCGCCCGGTATAAAAATCGGCATAGGACTTTGGGGAAAAGCTTTGCTGTAGCGCGTTTTAAATGAGTCGATCATCTCCAACTGCTTCTCGCGCAAAAGCCCGACATGCAACATTTCGCAAACCACAACATGAACAGGCTGTGGCGGCATGTACTCAAACCCATCGGCATGTATAACCTCAACCTTATCGCCGTTCGGGTTTTGTTTCAACAGCTCTCGCGCCGCGTCAACCAAGTCCAAGTTATATTCTACACAAAAAACCCTCGCGGCTTTTTGTGCGGCAAAGAATGACAGCACACCCGTTCCGCCGCCAAGCTCAAGCACCGTATCACCCGGCTGTACAATTAGCTCAATCGCAGTTCTAAACGCATTCATTCGCTCTTCAGCGTTAAGCATATGAAAATGATAATGCAGCGGAATAAACTGCCCTACATTTCTCGTTTCATCTGTATTTTTCACAAAAATCACTCCAATAAAATTTGGGGGAGAATTAGTATCTCCCCCCAAAATTTTTTTACTTATCGTGCGTCTTGGATAATAATGTCCAAAATGTTCATCATTTCGCCCATCGTCAGCGCGCCTTCGGGTTCAACCGGACCTGTTATGAAGCCGAGATCGGCGGCGATGCGCAGGTTTCGGTGCAGTGAAGGATCGGCGTTTTGCATTCCCGGAATGGAATCGACCGCTGTCATTGGTGTTAAAATTTGCCGTGTACGCGTTTCATACAAGCGCACAAGAATATCAAGAGCGACCTCACGCGTAAAATCGGGCTGTGCAAAAATGCGTGCGCGTGTCATGGATTGCGCGGCAGAAGCGGGAAGATTCGCATTCATCGTAACCGTCGTCTGATTTTGCGCAACTGCATTTACCAGATTATTAAACTGGATTTGCGTAACTTCATCGGCGGGATTAAATC
>WRHA01000246.1 GCA_009783395.1 Defluviitaleaceae bacterium | reverse complement strand
GCGGCAAAAATTTGCGGCTCGGCGTCGGTTTTAATTTTTGAATAGGCGGCGGCTCGTGCTTCCTTCCACACGGATTGCGGGATGCGCGGCCATTTCTCTGCCGCAAATTTTCGCGCAAGCCCGGGCGCGATATTTTTTGCAATTAAAGCGGCCTCTATCGGCAATGTTCCGCTGCCGCAACACGGGTCAAGAAACGCCTTCTTGCCATTGTATCGCGCAAGCTGAATAAGTGCCGCCGCCATGGTTTCCTTCATCGGAGCGAGATTGTGCTTTGCGCGATAGCCGCGCTTATGAAGCCCGTTTTTCGCTCCGGTTGTGTCGATCGTAAGTGTCGCGACGTCTTTTAACAGCGCGACCTGAATTGTAAATTCCGCGCCGGTTTCTTTAAACCACTCGATTTTGTGCCGCTGTTTCATTCGCTCAACAACCGCCTTTTTCACAATGGACTGTACGTCCGGCACGCTAAAAAGACCGGAGCGCACGCTTTTTCCGGTCACTGTAAACTTGCCGTTTCGGGGAATCCATTCGTCCCATGGCAACGCTTTGGTTTTTTCAAAAAGCTCGTCGAATGTAACGGCAGAAAATTCGCCGAGTTTTATCAAAATTCTGTCCGCGCTTCGAAGCCATAAATTTGCCCGCGCAATCGCTTCATACAAATTTTGCCCGTTGGCGGGCGAAAATTCCACGCGTGAATCCACGCACTTTATTTCGGAAAATCCAAGCGCGGTAACTTCGCTTTTTACAACCGACTCAAGCCCGAAAGCCGCTGTTGCAATTAATCGATGCATGAGAACCCCTCGTATCCGCCCGCCATTTCTGCCGCCTGCTCGAACTCACCATGGAGCAGAAGCGCGGAAATTTCGTCGATTAAGCTCAGGGTTTTTTTCGAACACTGCCCCTCTTTTAATGCTGTGAGGGCCTTCTTTGCGGCGGGCTTTGAATATTTGTCGCAGGCCTCGATAACCAACCAAAGCTGCTGTTCGACGAAGCCTTTATCGTCTTCGGTATCTTGTTCGGATGCTCCTGCATTAAGTTTTTCTTCAAACGCGGCGATTGTCTTTTTTAAATCGTCTGCAAACGCGGCGGTTTTTGCTGTAATTTTGTCCAAATCCTCGGCGCGCCCGGCTTCTTCCAATTCGGCGGCGGTTTTTGAAAGGGTGTCTTCATTCACGTTTGCGAGGGCGGATTTCATACCGTGGGTTGTAATTGTGTAAAGCTTTAACTCATCCGGCGTAAGATTTTTGTTTATTAGCGCATCAAGTGAGGTAACGGCGTTTTTAGCGTCGCGGATAAAATGTTTTGTAAGCTCGTCGCTTATGCCGGCATCCTGAACTGCAGCAACTTTTGGTGCGGCGGCGCGAGCCTCGGCGGCCTCGGCGGGATATTTGTCGCGGATAAATTTGAGCAAATACATATTAAGTTGCGTCACATCGATCGGCTTTGACAAAAAGCCCGAAAACCCGTTTTGTTCGAAAAGCGCGGCCTGCCCCATAATTACATTTGCCGTAAGCGCGACAATCGGTGTGGTACAACCCGTATCCATTATTGCGCGGGCGGTTTGAATTCCGTCCATGCCGGGCATCATATGATCCATAAAAATAATATCGTATGCCGCGCCGCCGGTTACTTTGTCAAGCGCGTCCATGCCGCCGACAGAGGTATCTATCGTAAGCCCGTAAGGCTTCATTAATCCACTCGCTACATATAAATTCGATTCAACGTCATCAACAACAAGAACCCTCCCAAACGGCATCGGCTCGTAGTCGATAAACTTGCTTTGCTTAAGTGCATCGCGGGCGGTTTCGACGTTTTGCAGGGTTTTTGCGGTTTCCGCGCCGAGGGTAGTGGTGCCGAGCGTTTTAAGCGGGATGCGCACGGTAAAGGTTGAGCCTGCGCCCTGTTCGCTTTCAACAGATATTTCGCCATTCATCAGCCCAATAAGCCTGTGCGCGACAATAAGCCCAAGCCCCGCACCTTTTATCGTGCCTTGCTCGTTATAGCGCGAGCGTTCGCTGTCGAACAAACCTGCTACTTGCGTCGGCGACATACCGCATCCCGTATCGGAAACCGACGCGGTAAATGTTTTGCCGTTTTGCGTCGGCTCAACGAAGAACTTGAGCATGACTACACCTTTGTCGGTGTAGGCAAAAGCGTTGTCGGTCAAAATTGTAATGATTTGGCGGATGCGCACATCGTCACCCATCATCGTGTTTGGCAGGTTTTCGTCAACATGCAGCGAAAGCTTTACGTCATCCAGCTCGCGCTCGACGATAATTTGCTGGGCTATGTCGATTATCAAGCTCGGTATATCGATTTCCCTGCTGTCGATTTTGAGCTCGTTTGTGTTTGCATTTGACAAATCCAAAATGTCGGTGATTATGCGCAAAAGCATGTCGGACGAGCGTTTGATTTGCAAGAAGGCCTCTTGCGCCTCGGGCGGGTTTGTTTTGTGGCTTTGGATTTCGGTTAAGCCGTTAATCACATTAAGCGGCGTGCGCAAAATATGGCTCATTTGTGCTAAAAACTGATTTTTTGCGCGGTTTTCTTTTTCGATGGCTTCGGCCTTTTTAAGCTCTTCGGCCATTGCTTTTATCGTGCTTAAATCGTGGATGTAGGACACAACAAAAATCCTGTCGGGTGTCGTTATTCGTACGCGTGTTATTTCGCACGGAATTTTTTCGCCGGTCTCTTTTTGAAAAACCCATTCATATCGTGCAACGCCTTCGGTCAGTGCCTTGTAATAATTTTCTTCGTCGCGCTCACGCGTGTAAATATCGTGGTAGAGATATGCAGGGGCGTGTTTGGTGTTTCGCGTCATATATCTTGTTTTGTTTGGAAAATCCAGAAGATCCAGTGCCTTTTGGTTGCAATCCATTATGCGGTACTGGTCGTTGAAGAGTTCCATAGCCAGTGGCGCGGCTGAAAGATATAGCTGTGCGATTTCTGTCGCGCTCATTGCTTTTTTCATAAGGTTTTTCGCTTCAGTCAGATTATAAAAGCTTACGACAACGGCGTCTTGCCCACAAAACGCAACCTTTTTAAAAATAGCCTCGGCGGGAAGGAGTGTGCCGTCGGTTTGCCTGCACATGATTTCGCAACGCGCACCGCCGTTTTTAAACGCGGTTTTTAAAAGCTGATTAAAAAAAAGCGCGCTCGGCATTCCGCTTGCCTGAAACGGCGGCATTATGCGGTAAAAATCGGCGGCGCATTCGTCCTTGCTATTAAAAAGAAACATGTCAAGCGCGGGATTGTTGCAATCCTCGCATTCATGGTTTTCATTAAAAAAAACCGTTGCGATGCTTGCAAAATCCAGCATTAACATGTTTCTGTCGTTGTGTTGTTCCATTTAATTTGCCCCTTTTGAGGTCGCGGCGGTTACTTCAATCGTGTTAATTGTAAAAGACATATCTGCCCCCGGGCTGTTTGTGGCTATTCGCACGGAGTCGAGCGTTTTAAGTTCCATCGCGGGAAAAGTGTGCGAAAGCGTAAACTCCTGATTATCGGAGACCTGCGCTTCGCTCCGCCAGATAAAGCCGGGCAAAACCTGCATCATCATCGATGCTCCGCTTGGCGCGTGGCCGTCGACTTTGCCGTGCACCGTTATTTTATAAACATTGCCCTGCTTTAAGTTCATGCCGGGAAACCAAACATCCAGGCCGTCCCAGTTGTTTACCCTGCGTTCGATTCGAACGTTTTTTTTGCCGTCTTGCATGAAAACCGTAAATACAGGTGAGCCTGCGGCTTTTATAAATTTGTGTACATCGCCGACTTTTAGCTTGTCGAAGCTGTCATCCCCTGCGAGGGTGTAAATCACATTGCGCGTGTCGATTTCATGGTCGGACGTTTTGTCATTTCGCGAAATTAAAACGCTGTCCAAAAAATAGTCCATATATCCCGTCGAATTTCCCCATGGGTTTGCGCGAATCATAAACGGAAATTTCAAATCTTCCGGCTCGAGCAGATAGGTTATTGAAAAAAGCTCATCGTGCGGGGGGGCGACGCATTGCGCAAGCCCGGTATAGCTGCTTCTCGACGTTCGGCGGTCGATAACCATCGCCCAGTCCGACGTTGGCGCACCGCTTCCAACCCTGCCTGTTACGATAACTTTGTCGCCGGGGCGAAGCGTTTTTATTCGCGGCGTAACGAGAGTAACCCCCGGTTTTTCGTTCGCCCTGCCCGCGATATGAATGGTTTTCACATCTCGCACGCTTAGAACATCGGGGGTAGATTGTCTTCCGGACGGAAACAGATAGCGGGTTTTAACGAGTTGCCCCACGTTAATTTCCTTTAAATTTTCCTGCAAGTCGAAGAGGATTAAAACTGCAACCACCCCCTGCTTCTTTATCGGCTAGGAAACTGCATCCGGCTTCGAGACGTAATGTCGCCTGCTGCCGGATACCCACGGTGTCCAATGCACGCTTGGCGTGCTTCTTTCATTATGTATAAAAATTTACATTTTTGCAACACTAAGGAAAATTCCATATGAAGGGAGACTCAACCATGCAAAATTTGAAACAATCCGAGCTCAACTGGATACGTGAAGTAGTTTCGGCGCACAACATGACGTCAAGCAAGCTTCAAACGTACTCCGAACAGGTGCAAGACCCGCAAATTCAACAAATGTTCTCCAAAGCTTCAACGCAAGCAAAACAAGCAGCGCAAAATTTACTGCAAATGCTGTAAGGGGTGCCCCGCACGCCAAGCGTGCAATGGACGCCGAGGACATCCGGAGGGAGGCGGCGTTACGTCTCGAGGCCGGATTCGGTGTTCTAAGCTGTAAAGATTTACAAACTATTAGAGAGTGGAGTGTTGTTTTATGCAGGAAAAAGACATTGTTTTAGACGTGTTGGGCGGCGTGAAAGGCAGCCTTGCAGGTTACGCAACATTTATCAGTGAAACCGCAAACCCGCAACTCCGTCAAACATTTCAACAAATGCGCGACGGCGACGAACAGTTTCAGTACGACTTGTACAAAATCGCCGAACAAAAAGGATATTATGCAACCTCGCCAAGTGCAAGCGCGCATGATATGAGCAGCGTAAAGGCCGCTTTAACAAGCGGAATCCCGGCGCATATGGGAATGAAATAATTTTTTTGCAAATCGGTGCGG
>WRHA01000245.1 GCA_009783395.1 Defluviitaleaceae bacterium | reverse complement strand
TCCTCGCCCAGCACATCAAATGACCGCACGGTGTGCATCGCATTGCCCAGCGGGTCGTAAATCGCAAGCACATTAAGCGGAATTGTCTCGTCACAATGCCATATATTTTTCGCCGGAAAAACGAAGTATTCTGCAAACGCGCCGTCGCAGTTTACGCCAATGCCCTTTGTGTGCGGGCAAAGATGCGCCAGCCCCGTAATGCAGTGCCTGCAATTCCCGCAAAAAAGATGCCCCTCGCCGCCAACCAAATCGCCTGCTTTGCAGTTTTCCACATTTTTTCCGACCGCCACAACCTCGCCGACAAACTCGTGCCCGATAATTTGCGGCGTTTTAATCGTCTTTTGCGCCCACGAGTTCCACGAATAAATATGCAAATCTGTGCCGCATATGGCAGTTTTTATCGCTTTTATCAAGACGCCGTTATCGTCCGGCGTCGGAATAGGTTTTTCTTCAAGAGCAAGCCCCCCCGGCTCGCGTGATTTTTTTACAATGCACTTCATGGTTTTCACATTTTTCGCCCCTTTAGGATTTTTCGCTGTTTTTGTTTGCCCGCGCTCGTTGGCCGGCATCCAGGATTTTTTTGCGCAGACGCAAATTTTCCGGCGTGACTTCTACAAGCTCGTCTTCGGTTATAAATTCCAGGCACTGCTCCAGGCTGAGAATTTCGGCGGGAACAAGCCGCAGTGCTTCGTCGGTGCCGGCGGCGCGTATGTTTAACAGCTTTTTTTGCTTACATATATTAACTTCCATGTCGCCGCGCCGTGCGTTTCGGCCTACAATCATGCCGACGTACACCTTTGTGCCGGGTGTGACAAACAGTGCGCCGCGCTCCTGCGCATTAAACATGCCGTACGGTACGGCCTTGCCTGTTTCGAAAGAAACCAGCGAGCCTTGCGGCCTTTCGGCAATGTCGCCTTTGTAGGGCGCGTAGCCGTCGAAAAGGGTGTTAAAGATGCCGTTGCCCTTGGTGTCTGTCAAAAATTCCGAGCGGTATCCGATCAGCCCTCGTGCGGGTATGCTGAATTCCAGTCGGGTATATCCGCCCTTCGAGGTAGACATTTGCAACATTTCGCCGCGCCGACTGCCCAGCTTTTGGATTACAACCCCGGTAAAGGCTTCGGGTACATCAATGGTAACGGCCTCCATAGGTTCGTGGCGATTGCCCTCAACTTCCTTGTACAGCACCGTGGGTTTGGATACCTGAAATTCGTAACCCTCGCGCCGCATGGTTTCTATTAAAATGGACAGATGCAGCTCGCCCCGTCCCGATACTTTGAACACATCTGTGCTGTCGGTGTCCTCTACGCGAAGGCTTACATCGGTGTTAAGCTCCTTGTACAGGCACTCGCGTATTTGGCGCGAAGTGAGAAACTTGCCTTCTTGCCCTGCGAAGGGGCTGTTGTTTACGATAAAATTCATCGTTAGAGTTGGCTCGGAGATTTTGCTGAAGGGTAGGGGAGTGGGGTTTTCGGGGCTGCATAACGTGTCGCCGATTTTTATTTCGGCAATGCCTGTAAACGCAATAATCGCACCTACGGATGATTCGTTAACCTCTTCCCGCTCCAATCCCGAAAACTCATACAGTTTGGAAATTTTAACCGATTTAAGCCGATCGGGTTCGTGGATGTTTACAATGGACATCACATCATTAACCCGAACAGTACCGTTAATTACCCTGCCCACACCTATGCGGCCCTGATAGTTGCAGTAATCGATGTTATAAATCAGCACCTGCGGCGGAGAATCCGTATCGCCAATCGGTGCGGGGATATGTTCAATCAACGCGTTAAACAGCGGAGCCATGCCGTCCCCGGCGTCGGCGGGATGCGTTGATGCCCAGCCCCTCTTTGCCGAAGCAAAAATAAACGGCGAGTCCAGTTGCGTTTCCGATGCTTCCAGCTCCATAAACAGCTCCAGCACTTCGTCAACAACTTCGTCGGGACGGGCTTCCGGTCTGTCCACTTTGTTGATACAGCAAACAACGGGCAAATCCAAATCCAGTGCGTTTTTAAGCACAAACTTGGTTTGCGGCATTGCCCCCTCGAAGGCGTCGACAACCAAAACCACGCCATCCACCATTTTAAGCACCCGCTCCACCTCGCCGCCGAAATCTGCATGACCGGGCGTGTCGACGATATTTATTTTTACGCCGTCATAAATTACGGATGTATTTTTTGCCAAAATGGTTATTCCGCGCTCTCGCTCCAAATCGCCGGAGTCCATCACGCGCTCGTTCACGGACTGGTTTTGCCTAAATGCTCCGCTTTGCCAAAGAAGCTGGTCGACCAAAGTGGTTTTGCCGTGGTCAACATGTGCAATAATTGCTACGTTACGGATATTTCGTGTCATTTATTTTCCCGCTTTCAAATTTGTATTCGCTTGTATTCGAATGTTAAGCCGTCCTTTAGGCGAATTATCAGGCTTTTGCCGTTTTGGGAGAACATCAGGCTTGTGAAGCGCAGTTTTTCGTGCGGCTCCATTAGGACAACATTGTCTGATCCGACAGAGAAATTTCCCAAAAGGGTTTCGCCGTCACCGCTTGCACCCTCAAACTCATTTGTCTCAAACGTACCGTCGGCGTTAAATTTGTAATAAAAATCGCCGTCGTCGGGGTCGCGTTGCCATCTGCCCAAAAGCTTGGAGCGAATCGAAACCTTCTCTGCCTTAGGTTCGCCTTGAATAAGCGTTGCGAGTGCTTTCGCAAATGTATCGGGCGAAATATCGGGCATTTTTCGTTCTTTCGGCGCGAAGCCCGCCGCCTTGTTTCGATCTCGCACTTCGGCATTGTAGGACATGATGCACTCCTCCAAAAATTGCCGATGCAGTGCCGATTTGGCGATTTGCGGGTCGTTTTTCAGATTCACAATAAAATCCTTTTTTCGTGAAAAATCCATTTGCATGAAGTACATTTTTAAATTCTCCAAGTTATCCACTTTTTTTCGCCATTCGCTGAGCTCTTAAATCGCCATTACATAGCGGCCGCCCGCGTTCCTCTCGTTTAGTTTTCACTCTGTTCCCTCATTTTCCCTGCATAACGCGCATAAAGCGTCCAGGCTCCTGCGGCGATAATTCGCGCAACAAAAACAATCGCGAACGTGATAACAAGCCCCGTTTGCGCATCGCCGATTGTATCGCCAAAGCCGCGATACATAGCAACACCCGCAACGGGCATTACAGCGTTCGATATTGTAATTAACACGGTGTAAACCGAAATGGAAAAACTGCGATACTCTTCGTCCACAACTTTCAGAAGGCACTGAAACAGGTTAAGGGTAATGGTCGAGAACGCAAGCATCGCCGTGGCATGAAGCAACAAAAACACGGGAATGCCAAGGAACCGAAAAGGCATTGAAACGCCGAGAATCATGGCAACAGGAGCCATTGCAAGCCCCAGCATCCCCCAAACCAGCGGCTTTTCGACACCATGCTTCGCATTGCGCCGACTCCACCGCTTTAGTGTAACAAGCTGGGCAATCATGCCGACAACAGGCGTAAAACTGAGCAACAGCTCGTTCATCTCCAAATAGTTGCGCTGACCGATAAAGTACAGCGTCCAATCCACGTGCCATGTCATATGAAAAAATAAAATTACGAGTGAGAACACAATAAAAAGCTTGTTTTTCGAAAGTCGCCGCGCCGCTGTTTTAAGCTGCGCAAGCGACACGCGCTTCGGCTCTGCCGGGCGCAACGCCTTAATTTTGCGAAAATGAATCGCATTTGCAACAAGCAAAACCGCCGCCATTATATAAAACATCTGATGTGCGGCAATTTTTCCCCCGTCGCTCGCAATCGAGGTTAAGATTACGCCAATCGAAAGCGGCGCGACAAGCTGGATTATCATGGTCATCTTTGCGCGGAAGGTTAGCACATTGTTGCGGGATTCGCGCACGCCTTCGTCCCACGCATTCTCCGGCACGACTTCGGGAAAATACGACTGCCACGCAAGGTTCATTACGCCGATGGAAACATTTGCGCACGCCAAAAACGCAATAAAAAAATAAACCGGCGCGTCCGGCAAAAAATCCGGCACAAAAGCCGCGATGCTTGCAACAGCAAAGAAAATGCCCGAAAGAACAAGCGCGGCCGAAAGCATACGACGCTTGTTTGCAAAGCTGTCGGCCATAAGCCCCATCGGAACAAGCAAAATAAGGCTTAGCATTTGCGGCAAAAATTGCAGCATACTAAGCTGAAATTCATCCGCGCCGAGCCTTTGCGCAAAAAGATTATTATTGTTCGCCGCGATGGACACAGCACCCATTAACAGAATGCCGTCAATGCCGTAACGAACGGTTATCGGATTTGCTTCCCTAAAGCTGAGCAGGTTTCTTACTGCAAGCTTGAGCTTTCGAATCATTTATCGGTGCCCATTTTGATAAAAAGCTCGCCGAGGGATTCGTTACTGTGGATACAGCTTATTGCATCGCCGATATAGTCGGCTACGGAAAGTACTTTTATTTTGTCGAGCATCTTTTCCGGCGCGACCTCGATTGTGTCGAGAAGCACAAGCTCTTTAATCGGCGATTCTCTGATGTTTTTTACGGCATCGCCGCATAAAATAGCGTGTGTCACGCAGGCGTAAACTTCTTGCGCGCCTCTGTCCTTAACAACTTTCGCGGCATTGCACAATGACCCGCCCGTCGCAATCACATCGTCGAGCAAAATCGCATGTTTTCCTTGTACGTCGCCGATAAAATGATCGATTTCGCTTTCCTTGTCGTCGAGACGCCGTTTGTCAACGATTGCAAGGGGAACGTCCAGCATACTTGCAAAATGCTTGCATCGTGCGACACTGCCGAAATCGGGCGAAACAACAACGACGTCTTTCATGCAATTGCCGAGAATTTCATTGCTTTTGTAATGATTTGCGAAGCGAAGAACGCCCTTTAGGTGATCGAGCGGGATGTTAAAAAATCCTTGAATTTGCGGGCAGTGTAAGTCCATTGTGAGAATGCGGTTTGCGCCCGCGCTTGTAAGCATGTCGGCAATGAGCTTCGCGCTTATCGGATCGTGCGAACGCGAGCGTCTGTCCTGCCGTGCGTAACCGAAGTACGGGATAACCGCCGTAATCCGCCCCGCCGACGACCGCCTCATCGCGTCAAGCA
>WRHA01000244.1 GCA_009783395.1 Defluviitaleaceae bacterium | reverse complement strand
TCGCAAGGTTTTTTGCGACGAAGCAGTGCGGCAAAAAGACAAGCCCAAACAGGCAAGTTATTTCCGGACAGCTCCTTATTGACAAACTTCACGGGAAAGTGTATCATTTCCCCTGTTTGCGGGGTGTAGCGTAGTTTGGCTAGCGCGCCTGGTTTGGGACCAGGAGGTCGCAGGTTCGAATCCTGTCACCCCGGTTGCATGTTTCGGGCGGCAAAGTTGTACCTGTAGCTCAGCAGGATAGAGCAACGGCCTTCTAAGCCGTGGGTCAGGGGTTCGAATCCCTTCAGGTACGGAAGATGTACGGAGAGGCACGGAAGATGTGAACATTAAAGAAGCCACTGTTCTGCGTGAACAGTGGCTTTTTTCGTTAGGAAACGTAAGGAAATAAAGCTCATCTTCGCCGCCTCTCTATTCGCAATATTGAAGGCGACCTCTAAAAAATATAATCATCAGGATAGAGTGCAGACGCTTCGTGCATAGTCATACGCAGGCTATTTTCTATTTTTTTATACATTAAAATACCTCCCATGTAAATGTTGCGGGGAACTTCCCGCCTACCGGATTATATCATTTATCGGAAGTCGCCTCAGCTCACGCGAATCGGCAGGCGAATTACAAAAACCGACCCTTCGCCCGGCTTGGACGTGATGCGAATGCTGCCGTTGTGGAGCAAAACTGTCGAGTGTGAAATCGCAAGCCCGAGGCCTGTGCCGCCTGTGTCGCGGTCACGCATTTTGTCGACGCGATAAAATCGGTTAAAAATCTTGTCTTGCTCCTCGTCGGGGATGCCGATACCGGTATCTTGAATCGTGATAACAGCGTTTTGGAGGTCGGCGTCGATGACAACTTTTACTGTGCCGCCGCCGGGGGTATATTTTATGCCGTTCTCGACAATATTTGAAATGGCGAGTACGAGCTTTACTTCGTCGGCCTCGATTTGGACGGGGCGAACCTCCTCGTAAAGAAGCACAACTTTTTTCTGCTCGGCGAGCGGCGCGAGGCGTTTTAAAATTTCTTCAACAAGCGTGTTAAGGTTTGTTGCGGAAATGTTTAGGGATTGTTCGCGCTGGTCAACTTTAACGAGCGCGAGCAAGTCATTCGTTATGTTAACCATGCGGTCGACCTCGTTTGAAATATCCTGCATAAACTCGCGTGAAACTTCCTCCGGCACAGAGTCCTGCGAAAGAATGGATTCACTTAGTACCTTGATTGCCGTAAGCGGCGTTTTTAATTCATGCGACACATTCGAAACAAATTCTTCGCGTGTTTTTTCTACCTGCTCGAGCTTTTCGGTCATGTTGTTAAATGTGCGGGCAAGAATCGAATATTCGTTGCGGGAATTTACGGGGATGCGCAGGTTCAACTGCCCCGCCGACATCCGCTGAACCACGCGAACAATTTGCCTGAGCGGCGCAATAAGCCGATGCGACACCACAAAAACTACAACGATAACCAGCAAAGCGACGGCAAGAGAGATCAAATAAAGTTGCGTGCGAATTTCCAAAAGCGATGCATAAATGTCATCAATGTTCGCCACAAGCATAACCACGCCGTTTTGCCCGCTGATTTCATTCCTGGTACTCATCGTGCGGTATAAGACATTTTCTTCGCCGCGTCGCAAAGTTGTTGTATCGTCGCCGTTAAGCGCGGCAAGGACATCGGGCCTGAGAAGCGTTTGACCAATCAGAGAATCAAGCGCGGCCCAGTTCGAGTCCTCGATTACGCGTGCGCGATAGTCGATTACAACGATGCGTACATCCCAGTCCGCACTTCTGCTTCTGACCCGCGTTTGAATATGCCGCGTATCAAAATTAAAGCGCGCCACAATATCGCTCATTATTGCGGCGCGGGGCTGGATTTCGCTTTCTCTGTCATTAACAAAATATTCTTCGATAGTTGCCATAATCGTGAAATTAAAAACGAGCAGCGGCACCATGCTTAACGAAACAAACGAAAGTGCCATCCGCCAACGAATACTGTGATACCACGGCAGCTTATCTGAAGTAATAGCCGACACCCCATTTGGTGTAGAGATATTTCGGATTTGAAGGATCCTCTTCGATTTTTTCGCGCAAGCGACGCACGTGAACATCCACGGTGCGCACATCGCCCGTGTTATCCGCGCCCCAAAGGCGCGCCAAAAGAGCCTCGCGAGTATAAACCTGCTCGACATTGCTCATCAGAAATTCGAGTAAATCGTATTCCTTTGCCGTTAAGTAAATTTCCGTTCCATGCACAAAAACACGCCGCGAAAGTGTATCAAGCGTCACATCGCGCACGGTAATCATCTGGGTTTTCGATTTTGGTTTTTCTCGGGCGGCGCGGCGCAAAATGGCTTTAATCCGCGCTTTAAGCTCGAGTATATTAAACGGCTTCGTGATGTAATCATCCGCGCCATACTCAAGCCCCATTATTTTGTCCATGTCCTCGCCCTTGGCCGTAACCATCACAACAGGCACCGCGCTAAACTCGCGAATCTGACGACACACATCGGTGCCTTCAATTTTCGGCAACATCACGTCGAGAATAATTAAATCATACGTGTTGTCCCGCGCCATTTGCAGGGCTTCCTCGCCGTCGTGCGCCATATCAACCTTCATGTCATCCTGCTCAAGGCTGAACTTTATCCCTTTTACAATATTTTTCTCGTCATCAACAACCAAAATTTGCGCCATACTAACACCCAACCTCGTCTGCCTGAACTTTTTTTATATTGAACCCTTTTTTATGGAAATTTTTTATGGAAAGGAAAATTTTTTTGAAAAAAAATATTACGATTTCATTAACAATTTTATTATATTTGTTAATTCCACAGTTTACAAGTATTTATGCGGAAATTCTCCCCGAAATTTCCGAAGAAATCATACCTATGCCCGAAACGTCGTCCGGCTCGGTGGTATTAATTGACGCGGCAACAGGGCTTGTATTGTACGAAAACGAGGCGAAAACCCAAAAATATCCCGCAAGTGTCACAAAAATTATGACGGCGATGATCGTTTTGGAACACGCGACGGATTTAACCGAGCGCGTCGAATTTTGTGACGATTCGGTTTGGGGCATACCGAGAAACTCGTCGCATATCTACATGGACGTTGGTGAGACGCTTAGTATATATGAAGCGTTGTACGCGCTTATGCTTGAATCCGCAAACGAGGTTTCGGTCGCGCTTGCGATTCATATCGCAGGCAGTGTGGAGGAATTTGTTGATTTAATGAACCGACGCGCCGCGCAAATCGGACTTAGCGACACGCATTTCGTAAATCCGCACGGCTTGCCCGCACGCGGACATGTTACAACGGCGTATGATATGGCATTAATCATGCGTGAGGCCGTGCGCAATCCGATTTTCGCACGAATTATTTCCTACGTTCGCTTCGACATTCCGCCGACGGAACGCCAGCCAAACACGCGACACTTGTTAAACTTTCACCAAATGATTCGGCAGGGACAATTTTATAATGAAAGCGTTGTCGGCGGAAAAACGGGCTGGACAACCGCTGCCGGGCATACTCTTGTTACTTATGCCGAGCAGGACGGGCGGCGGCTGATTGCCGTCGTTTTGCAAGGCGAAGGAAACAGCACGTTTAACGATACTGCCGCGCTGTTGCGCTACGGGTTCGCGCTTCCGATGGAATATGTCACGGTTTTTGATGCGTCGGCTTATTCGATTACAACGCCTGTGCTTCAAGAAATCGGGGGAAGCTCCGTTGAAATAGGGCGCGTGCGCCTGATGAGCGACAGGGATATGAAATTCGAACTGCCGCACAACTGGTCGAATTCTTGGCTGAGGTATGAGCTTTCTGTGCCGGAAACGCTTGCGCCGCCGGTTTTGCCGGGGGATGCCGTAGGGCGCGTTGCCGTTTATGTACAAAACGTGCGCGTAGGCGAAGCGGAGCTTACCGCACGCGACGCAGTTTTTGCATACACACCGCCCGATCCGGCTACAGTCGCCGCTTATTACGATTACGCCGCCGCCGATGCATACGAAATACCCGAAGCTCCCGTATTTTTCACCGGTCGCTGGGCATTTTTAAACAACGAATATGTACTGACGCTTGCCGTTCCCCTCGCGATTTCCTGTGTGACGCTTTTCATCTCCCTAATCGTAGTTTTAACCCGCCATAAAAGACGGGCAAGAAGACTTCTCCGCGCCCGCCGAGCCAAGTTCGCACGCTATCCGCATTATCGCTACAAGTAAAGCGACCCCGAAAGCCCTTCCAACAACTTCACATAACCATCATACCGCGCAGGGTGGATTTCGACACCAACTGCATCCTTAACGGCGCATCCGATTTCCTTAACATGCAAACAATTCTTAAATTTGCACTCGCCCAAAAACGGGCGAAACTCGCGAAACAACGGAGCCAGCGCGCTTTTACCCAAAAAATCAACCTCGAGAGAAGTAAACCCTGAAGTATCAAAAATAAAACCCGCACTATCCACCTCTTCCGCCCCCCCCAACCCCCCATCATTTATGCAAAACAGCTCAGTATGTCTGGTAGTGTGTTTGCCGCGGCCGATTTTTTTGCTGATGGGGCCTGTTTCGAGGTTAAGATCGGGGAGAATTTTGTTGACAAGGCTGGACTTGCCGACGCCCGACGCTCCCGCAAAGAGATTTATTTTTCCCGACATTTTTTTTAGCAACTCGTCGACCCCTTCGCCGGTTAAAGCGTCGGTGTACACGATTTCGTATGCTTGTTTGTATGGCTCGAAAAGCGATTCGTCCCCGAGGTCAACCTTGTTTACGCAAATTATTACGGGGATTTTCTCGTGTTCGATTAAAACGAGAAGTCTGTCCAAAAACCCTGCGTTAAACGCAGGCTGTGCGACCGACACCGTTACGATTACCTGATCAATGTTTGCGGCAGGCGGGCGGCGCAACTCGTTTTTGCGCGGCAGAATTTCGTGGATTGAAGCAATTTGCTTTTCGGCATCGGCCACAAGTATTTTTACTTTATCACCGACAAGCGGTGTTATTTTTTTGTTGCGAAAAACGCCGCGTGCGGTACACACATAAAAGCACGCCAAGCGTGCATTGGACACCGTGGATGTGTTTGCGTACCCACGAGACGTCTCGAAGGGTGCGGGCAAAG
>WRHA01000243.1 GCA_009783395.1 Defluviitaleaceae bacterium | reverse complement strand
CTCGAACGCCCCGATGTAGATGCCGTTGTTGACGAGCTTGTTGATGTGCTGGAATTAGAAAACTCGGTTTTTTACAGCTCGGCGCGAAACAAATATATCCTCGACAAGGTGCGTCGCGTTGCGGCGGCATCATGTCATGCCATTTGCCGACAAATAAAAACCGGCAAATATCGACCGAAAATGATAGAGCATGAAATTTCGCACAATATCGCGCTCGACGGGCGAGAACTCGTGCTTTCCGGTCGCGTAGACCGCGTAGACATTTCCGCGAATCAAATCCGCATTGTGGATTACAAATCCGGTTCGGCAAAATTTTCGGCCGCCGATGCGTTAAACGGCGTGCAATTGCAACTTGTTTTGTACATGAATGCCCTCTTAAACCGGCACGAAAACACCACAACCCCCGGCGGAATTTTTTATTTCCCCGTCGGCAACCCCATAATCGACACGAATGAAATTTTGTCCGATGTCGACCGCGAGGACGCTCTGTTCAAAGCCTTTAAAATGTCGGGCATGGATGTCGACGACCCTGCTGAGTTCACACAATTCGCTCAAGAGGTAGAAAACAAGGTAAAGGAACTCGGCACGCGCATGACCGGCGGCGACATCTCGGCTCGCCCCGCTCGTTTTATGAGCAATAAAAAAAACCCGTGCGAGTATTGCAATTTTAGCGGCGTTTGCGGCAATGCGAAGGCTTGACTGCGTTGTGCCGCCTATGTATAATTGTCAAAAAAAACCCTGTGAACGAATTTGGCGTTTGCGGGGTTTTTATCGGTCAAAAACAAAGGAGAGTTACAAATGGAAAAAGGAAATCTAAGCATCCATAGCGAGAATATTTTGCCGATAATAAAGAAATGGCTGTATTCCGATATGGATATTTTTGTGCGCGAATTGGTTTCAAACGGCGCGGACGCAATCACTAAGCTGAAAAAGCTGGCGGATTTTGGCGAAACGACCCTCGATGACGGTGAAGAATTTTTCATTCGCGTAGTCCTGGACAAAGCCAACAAGCAAATTACCATAGAGGACAACGGCATAGGCATGACTGCCGACGAAATTAAGGAATATATCAATCAAATCGCATTCTCCGGCGCAAACGCCTTTATGGAGAAGTATAGCGAGAAAACCGACGCATCCGGCGAAATAATAGGGCATTTCGGGCTTGGGTTTTACTCGGCGTTTATGGTTGCCGATAAAGTTCAAATCGACAGCCTTTCGTATAAAAAAGGCGCAGAGCCTGTATGGTGGGAATCCGACGGCAGTATCGAGTATTCGATGGACGAGGGCGGCAAAAACACACGCGGCACAAAAATCACGCTTTTCGTCGGCGAAAGCGGAGAAGAATTTTTGGAAATATGGAAGCTTCGCAGTATTTTAACCAAATATTGCGGCTTTGTTCCTGTTCCCGTTTTTATTGATGAAATTAAGGAGCCGGAAGAAAAATCCGATACCGATACCGAAACCGAAACCGCCCCCCCGACCCCCGTAAATGACACCTCGCCGCTATGGATCAAACCCGCAAGCGAATGCACGGACGAGGAGTACAAGGCGTTTTATCACAAAGTTTTTACCGACTTTAACGAGCCGCTTTTTTGGATACATTTAAATATGGACTACCCGTTCCGCTTGAAAGGCATTTTGTATTTCCCCAAAATGAAGCACGATCTCGAATATATTGAGGGTCAAGTTAAGCTGTACAATAATCAAGTTTTCGTCGCCGACAATATAAAGGAAGTTATTCCGGAATATCTGCTGCTGCTTAAAGGCGTAATGGATTGCCCCGACTTGCCGCTTAACGTTTCGCGAAGCTTTTTGCAAAACGACGCAACCGTGAAAAAAATGAGCGGTTATATCTCGCGAAAAGTCGCCGACAAGTTAAATGGTCTTTTTAAAAAAAATCGCGACGAATACAATGGCTATTGGGATGACATCGCGCCGTTTATCAAATACGGTTGCATAAAAGAGCGCGAATTTTACGATAAAATCAAAAGCAGTGTGCTTTACAAAACAATTGGCAATAAACACCAAACCCTCGACGAATTTTTGATGGACGCACCGATAGTTGAGGAGAAAAAAAATGTCCATTATGTAACGAACGAACAGCTTCAGTCGCAATATATACAAATGTTCAAGGAGCAAAATTTATCTGCTGTTTTTCTTACCACAAACCTTGACACGCCGTTCGTAAACTATTTGGAAATGTATGAAACGGGGGTCAAATTCACGCGGATCGACTCCGATATAACCGACGCGCTTAAAGACGACGATGTTTCTCAAGACGACACACAACCCGAAGGCTTAGAAGCGCGTATGCGTGAAATTTTGGGCAATGAAAAGCTTACCGTGCGCACCGAGCCGCTTAAATCTGCCGATGTTTCTTCGGTGCTTCTGCTCTCCGAACAATCGCGCCGTATGCAGGAAATGTCAAAAATGTTTGGCGGCGGTCAGCTTCCGCCCGGTATGTTTGAAGAAGAGCTAACTCTCGTTTTAAACCGCAACCACACGCTTGTGCAAAAACTCATGGGTTTTGCCGAAAATCCCGAACGAGCCGCCGACACAGAGCTAATCACCGAGCATCTTTTCGATCTTGCCATGCTTTCACACAAGCCGCTTCAACCCGATCAAATGACTGCCTTTATAAGGCGCAGCAATAAAATTCTGGAAATGGCGGCTGGCGCGTAGTCGATTATGCGAAAAAGTATCTATGGCGAAAAACTACAAAAAAATCTAAAAAAAATGAAAAAAGCTATTGCATTATTGAAATGCATGATGTAAAATCAGTCAAAAGGTACTAAAACGCGAGAATCGAGGCGCAATCAGTTGGCCACCCTCCCAAGCTAATCTGTATTGCAATCCGTTTCATACTCTAAATTAAACCTCCCTTTGTAGTGGGGGGTGCCGCCTCCGCTACGAAAGTCGCCGCTGATGCAAACGCATTTGCGGCGATTTTTTTTGTTTGTTATAATTTGGGCGAGGTGATAAGTGTGAAAAATAATTTTGCCGTTGCGTGGGACGGTTTTAGCAAAGGAATTTGGACAGAAGAGGTAAATTTACGTGATTTTATCCAGCGGAATGTCACGCCTTACGAGGGAGACGGCGCATTTCTCGCGCCTGTTACCGATCGTACTGCGGAGCTTTGGGCGGAGGTTTGCGCACTTACGAAAAAAGAAAGTGAAAATGGCATTCTCGAGGCAGAAACACGAATCCCGTCGGGAATCACGTCGCACGGGCCGGGCTATATTAATGCGCAACTGGAACAAATCGTAGGCGTGCAAACAGATAAGCCACTGAAACGCGGAATAATGCCTAAGGGCGGCATTCGAGTAATCCAAAACGCACTGAAATCCTACGGATATGAGCTTCACCCCGAGGTCGAATACATTTACACCAAGCATCGCAAAGCGCACAATGACGGCGTTTTCGACGCCTATACCGACGAAATGCGTGCGGCGCGACGCTCCGGCATAATAACCGGCCTGCCCGATGCTTATGGTCGCGGCCGGATAATCGGCGATTATCGCCGAGTCGCGTTATATGGCACCGATTTTTTAATCAAGGATAAAGAACATCAGCTTGGCGTCGAGGATGTGCCGTGGATTGCTGAATCGCAAATTGTTCTTCGCGAGGAGCTTTCGGAGCAAATCCGCGCTTTGCAACAGCTTGAGGAAATGGCGAAATCATACGGTTTTGACATTTCCGCGCCCGCGAAAAATACGAAAGAGGCGATTCAGTGGACGTATTTTGCGTTCCTCGCCGCCGCAAAACAGCAGGACGGCGCGGCAACATCGCTGGGGCGTGTTTCCTCCTTCATAGATATTTACGCCGAGCGCGATTTGAAAAACGATGTGTATACAGAGTCGGAAATTCAGGAGCTCATGGATGACTTTTCGATGAAGCTTCGGATGATTCGCTTTTTGCGTACGCCGGAGTATAACGCGCTTTTTTCCGGCGATCCGACATGGGTAACGGAGGCAATTGGCGGAATGGGCGAGGATGGGCGCACGCTTGTTACAAAAAATTCATTCCGCATGATTCACACTCTGTCAAACCTCGGTCCTGCGCCCGAGCCGAATTTGACAATACTTTGGAGCAACCATTTGCCCGATTGCTTTAAAAAATATTGCGCGAAAATTTCGATCGAAACCAGCTCGTTGCAATATGAAAATGACGATTTGATGCGCGGGTATTGGGGCGACGATTATTCGATTGCGTGCTGTGTTTCCGCGATGAAAACGGGCAAACAGATGCAATTTTTTGGCGCACGCGCAAATTTGGCCAAAGCGTTGACATATGCCATAAACGGCGGAAAGGACGAAAAAAGCGGAGAACAGGTCGGGCCGGAGTTCGCGCCGATTTTATCGGAATATCTCGATTACGACGAGGTTTATCGTAAATTGAACCTTGTGTTCGACTGGCTCAGTCAGCTTTATATCAGTACTCTCAATATTATCCACTACATGCACGATAAATATAATTACGAGAGCCTGCAAATGGCGTTGCATGATAAGGAAATTTTGCGCACGCACGCTTGTGGAATTGCGGGGCTTTCGGTTGTTGCGGATTCTCTTTCGGCGATAAAATACGCTAAAGTGAAGGCGATTCGCGACGAAGCGGGGCTTGTTACGGACTATGAAATTTCGGGCGATTATCCCGCTTTTGGCAATAATGACGAGCGTGTTGATCGCATCGCGAACGATTTGGTCAAATTGTTTATGGAGAAATTGCAAAAACAACGCGCATATCGCGGGGCTGTTCCTACGATGTCGATTTTGACGATCACGTCGAACGTGGTTTACGGCAAGGCGACAGGCTCAACCCCCGACGGTCGCAAGGCAGGCGAACCGTTTGCCCCCGGCGCAAACCCCATGCACGGTCGTGAAAAAAAGGGCGCGATTGCGTCGATGTGTTCTGTGGCGAAACTTCCTTACGAGTATTCGCTTGACGGGATTTCATATACGTTTTCGGTTATTCCAAAGGCACTTGGGCGCGACGAGACGGAGCGCGAAGCCAATCTCGCCAATATGCTTGACGGATTTTTCCATGATGGCGGGCATCATATAAATATCAA
>WRHA01000242.1 GCA_009783395.1 Defluviitaleaceae bacterium | reverse complement strand
CGCCTGGTGCAGGAAAAAACATCGCATGAAATAGTAATCGAAGTGGACGCAGAAAAAACCCCCATCGGCGGGTTTATCGAAAATTTATCGCGCAAGATGCATTTTACGGATATTTCGATTAAAGCATTGCCGATGGAGGAAATTATTGCGAAAATTTACTCAAATTGAGGGCGACCTATGGGCGATCTCTAATCTTCCATTTGCTCCGCAATTTTCTTCGTTGGATGAACTGTGCCGTGAGGGTGGTGCGGCGGCGCGTAAATTACATACAGTTTCATGGGTTCGGTGCCGATATTGGTGATATTGTGCCACGTCCCTGCGGGCACGAAAACGGCTGAATTTGCAAATGCGGTTTGACGCATCGGCAAATTATTTTCCGAAGGTCCCATTTGCACCAAACCCTGCCCCTGCTCGAGGCGCAAAAACTGGTCATTATCCGGGTGAACCTCAAGCCCGATGTCCGACCCGACGGGAATTGTCATAAGCGTGGACTGCATATGCTGCCCTGTCCACAGTGTTTGACGATAGTAATCATTAGCGAGGGTTGCGTCCTCAATGTTTACAACAAAAGGTGCGGGGCCGTAATCGGTAAAAGGCGTAGGCGGCCGCATAACCGGCGGTGTTGTTTGCAAAGGCGGAACAGCGACGGGTCGAACAATCGAACCGGATGCCCCTTGAGGAAACTGCTCACCCATGCGACCGGGATGCGGCGGCATCGGAACAGGTCGTGCCGGGTGCGGCATGGGATACGGGCGCGGATTTATTCTGCTTTGCTGTGCCGTGTATTGTCCCGGATTCATTTGCAACGCATTGTTGTAATTTTGCTGACTAAACATAAAACATGCCTCCTATGACAAACCGTAATGCTCGCGTCTGCAATTTTGACGCGACCTAATACTTGTATCATATGGAGGCATGGTCATTTTTGTTAAAAATTTTAGGCGACCTTAGAAATTCAAGCCTGCGGCGATAACCGCGCTGTCGATAAAAGGAACCAAGATACTATTCACAAGCCGCAAAAGAATAAATGCGATAAGCGGCGAAAAATCCAAAACCATTCCCGGCCCGCCAAGCGGCGAACGCTGAACGAGCTTACGAATCGGGGCGAGAACCGGCTCGGTTATCGCAAAAAGCAATTGCATCAGCTTCCCGTCACGATTTACAGGAAACCACGAGATAATTATGCGAACAAACAACACAAGGTAAATCACCATAAAAAACGCGTTTACGGCACTACCCAAAACCGTTTGCGGATTTGCGCCCATATTAAAAAAACCCATATCTTTAACATTCGCTGAACGTCCAAATTTACGATGAAATTCTTCGCCCGCGCTCCCTTCATCGGTTTTTCACAATAGTCGACCTCTAGACAATAGTCGACCTCTGAAATGCACAAAAGGGCGACTAAACCCGTCGCCCACACTTGGCTTATCAAATATCTAATTACCCGTTAGCTGCTTTTTTTAAGAATCCTGAATCGAAGGACGGTTCCTCACGGTAGTTTGGCACTACACGATGGCTCGGCGGAGAAACGGCGATAATCGAGTTGTTTACACGTGTGATAGAGCCGTCGAGGGCATCGCTGTTTCCGCAAAGATAATCGGCGATGCGTTGCGCTTCGGGGGTTGCAACTCCCGTAAGATCAACGATACACATTCTTCCGCTACGCACATGGCTACCGATTTCAACCGCATCCTCCATTGTTTTCGGATGCATGATATACGTTTCGGATTGCTTGTGTACGTTTACCGCGCCCGTAAAGCCGTAAACATTATCCTTCGCTCCGGCACTGCGCAACTGACGGACGTTGTTTTTCCTGCCGCCGGAGGCGGGTGCAGACCTTGTATCATGACGTAGTCGAACGGGTTCAGGTTCTTCATAAGCGTCGGGCTCTTCGTAATCATAATCATCGTAATCGTCATAATAGCCGTCTGTTTCCTCCGCGCCGGGAGCAAGCATATTATTTGATAGCTTGTCGCTGATTTTTCTGAAAAAACCTTTCATGCAAGAACCTCCTTGTTATAGAATTATCACTCGCCTAACGCTTAAAACGGCCTCCCAAAATCAGTCGCACGTTTCGCGCTCGCGTTGCTTTTATATTTGGTGACGCTCTCCAAAAAGAGCAGTTCCGATTCGCAACATGGTTGCGCCACATTCCGTAGCGACACCATAGTCTCCTGTCATTCCCATACTAAGATCAAAGGACAACTTTGTTGAATTTGTATCATACTGGTAAACCTCTTGGATGTCAACACTTAAGTTTTGCATTTTAGTGAAAAATACACGGTTTTCTTCAGCATTTTCTACAAATGGCGCAACACACATCAAGCCGGAAAGCCTCAAGAAGCGCGATTTTTCGAGGTTTTTCGCAAATGCTAGAATCTCATCCGGAGAGATACCGAACTTGCTGGATTCGTTCGATATGTTTATTTCAACCAGTATATTTTGTACCTTTCCGATCGCCTCGGCGCGCTTATTTATTTCCTCCGCGAGGGCAATCGAATCGACGGAATGAATCAAGTCTACCTTGTCGATAATATATTTCACCTTGTTTCTTTGCAGATGACCGATAAAATGCCACTTGTGCGGACGAATTTCTTTGTCGAAAAAATATTCGTACTTTGGAAGGAAATCTTGCACGCGGTTTTCGCCGATTTCCATAACTCCCGCTTCCAAAAGCTCGTTTATCCGCGAAACGCCCACCGTTTTTGTTACGCCGATTATCTTGATTTCAGCGGGGTCGCGACCTGCTTTTTTCGCAGACGCGCTTATTACCTCGCGTACACGGGCCACATTCTCACTTATGTTGCCGGTATGTTCTGCTGCCATTAGCGCACCACCTGATTCTCACGCACCATCGACGCGTCCGTAATAATCGTATCGAACTGGCTGATATGCGGATTCCTTACGGGATCGATTAACACACCTGCACCCGCTTCGAAGGCTTCGTGGTCGATGTCCACTTCGGCGAAACGCGTGACATTTAGTTGTGCGCGATAAATCCCTTGCACGATGTCAATGTTGTTTTCGGAAAGCATGTGCGGAGGATATGGCGGATCATGCGGGACGGCAGCAAGCGTGTCTCCCATTCTCAGGGGAAAAATATCTTCCAATACGTACACATGGGTATCGGATCTCCTTGCGACTTCAATCGGCACATACACAACCGTCGTTTCGCCACGATGCAGTACATAATAGAATTCGTCGCGCTCGTGGATGTGTGTCAGCGGAATTTGATAAAACCTGCGAGTTACAATCGCCGACGACGGAACCGTAAACCCACGCTGAACACTGCCGGCCATCCGAATATTCACGTTTCGCTGGGATAAAAATTCAACTACATTATGGTTTGTTCTGAAAATTATAAAGGTATCGCGGTGGGTCGGGTTTATATGATGAACGCGTACGGGTACACGTTCGAACCGCCCGGTTGTGTCGCTTTCAAGATAAATTATGCGATGGTCGCCATACACAAAGCCATGAACCATTTCGTGCGGCACCCACGATGCAATATACCACGTGTTTCCCACGATTTTAAAAATACCGTCACCCCTGTAAACCTCGCGACCGGGAATTATCGTGTCGAGATCCGCGCTCATGCGAACCTGTTCGCGATCCAATCCGGTCATTGTATCGGGCGTAAATCCTTCCCGGTTTTCAAATCCGTCTATCAGCGGGGACATAATCCCGGTGCGCGTCGCATAAATATCGTTTGAATTCATTTGAAATTGATCGTTCAAAATTCCGTAACGACGAGTCAGGTCGCCGCGAGCGTGCATGGATTCCGTTGTTATCATATTGTTCCGATTCTCGGTTATTTGTGTAAGTGTGGCGAGAAGCGCGTACATTTCGGACATGTTTCTTTCCATATTGTTGGGTGCGTGCCTGTTCATACGGTTTTGAAGGCTTGCGTTTACGCGACCGACGTGCGGGTCGGTTGTTGTTGCGTGTCGCATTTCGTGAACGGATATGGTTTCACGCCTGATTTGCACCAAGTCCCGCTCTATCCGTATTACCTCTTCAATATCCTGGACACTCGCCACCAAATCTCCTCTGCGAACCCGATCAAAATCCAGCACTTCGAAGGCAACACGCCCGTCCCTGTCGGCAAAGAAAACATCCTCGTAACGGATAATCATTCCCTGCACAGAATCCTCGCGCTCAACGTTGCCGAGCCGAAGCGTCATGATGTCGACGGGTTGTCGGAAAAATTCATGCACACCCCTGGCCATGTAAACAACCACAAACAGGAAAAACAGACCGATAACAAGCTTTGCTGAGAAGGTCATCCCGCGGCGTGCGGGCAACCTTGGCTTCTTTCGGGAGGGTCTGCGATCGACAGAATGCGGTGATGCCTGCGATTGCATTGGTCTGCGTCTTCTCGGATTTTGATGCCGTCCTGCCATTTCGCGCTCCCTTCTTTTTCCTTAAACACGTAACGAATTTTTAACAAATTCTTAACAATCAATTTAACAACCGGGACGTGTTATTTTTGATTATAGCAATTCTCCTCGTGATGTTCAACATTTTTTTGTTAATATTTCCGCAAATTGTTTTAACAGCTTCGCGGGAGGGCCTATTATTGTGGTTCAACAATGTTTTGCCCGCGCTTTTGCCCTTTATGATTGCGACAAATATGCTGGTTTTATCAGGGTTTGCACAAATTTTCGCCAAGCTTTTTTCCCCTGTTATGCAAAAATTATTTCGCCTGCCCGGCGCGGCGGGCTTTGCTTTTTTTGCAGGAATAACCTCGGGCTATCCCGTCGGCGCGAAAACCGTCGCAGACCTGCGACGGACGGAGCAAATTTCTGCACGAGATGCACAGCATCTTCTGGCCTTTTGCAATAACGCGGGGCCGATTTTTATTTTAGGCGTTGTCGGAGCGGGGATGTTTCAGAGCGTACATGTGGGGCATATTTTGCTTGCGGCGCATGTGATTTCGGCGATTTTTGTGGGAATTTTGCTTCGCGGCCCGAAAACGGATGGAGCAACGTCGGCGAGTGGCACGCGCCGACTCGGCCTTGCCACCAACGAAAAACCACCCTCGTTCGGCGCAATTTTAAGCGAA
>WRHA01000241.1 GCA_009783395.1 Defluviitaleaceae bacterium | reverse complement strand
GAAATGCTTGAGCGCGGACGATACCACCGCGATTTGAAAGCGCGTGTGGCCGGCAAACGAGGGCATTTGTCAAATGCGCAGGCGGGTATGTTGCTTGCGGAGGTCGTTGTTCCCGAGCGCACACATGTTTTTTTGGCGCATCTTTCCGAGGAAAATAATACGCCGATGCTCGCGTTTGACACGGTAAGCCGCGTGCTTGAAGGAAATAATGTCGCCGCCGCACGCCTTGAGATTGCGGAGCGACACATCCCGGGAGAAATGATCAGCCTTTAGTAATTTTGTTCACAAGGAAACAGAATCCGGCTTCGAGACGTAACCGTCGCCAACCGCCGGATGCCAACGGTGCTTTTTGTTCACAAGGAAACAGAATCCGGCTTCGAGACGCAGCCGTCGCCAACCGCCGGATGCCAACGGTGCTATATGTACATAATAAATATGGAGGTGTGCGATGAAAAAAATTTTTTTTATTTTTTCGGCGATATGTTTGGGCGGGGTGATGCTTGGGCTTGGAATAGCGGCGGGCAATGCGGTTTTTGTACAGCTTGAAACGGGAGTCGAAACCATTGCGCAAAACACGCAGTCTCTCGACGCGACCATCACAACGGTACACGTAAACCCGCTTATTGTGCCGCTCGACACGGAGGAACCATGCTTTGTTGAAATTATCGCAAGGGCGCGACCGTCCGTCGTAAGCATAGATGTTGTCGCACCGTCGGGACGCTCGTCGCGTGTTGAGGTTCCCGGTTCCGGCTCCGGTTTTGTTTTCGCGGGGGACAACGAGTATGTATTTATTGCAACAAACAACCACGTTATCGAAAACGCAACGTCGATTACGATTTCGCTCGACGACGAGGAGCATGTTTCCGCACGACTCGTCGGATACGACAGAGCCTCGGATGTTGCAGTAATCGCCGCATCTCGGACGGATCTCCGGGCGGCGGGGGAATACGCAATAGCAACCCTTGGCGACTCCGACGCGCTTCGCATGGGCGACAGCGTTATCGCAATCGGCAACGCCATGGGCGAGGGGCAAACGGTGACACGCGGAATAATCAGCGCGGTATCACTGAACATAGAAATCCCCGACGTACACCAGCGTCTAAACCTAAACGTCCTGCAAACCGACGCCGCCGTAAACCGCGGCAACAGCGGCGGCCCGCTTGTTAATCAAAACGGCGAGGTCGTTGGCATAGTAACGGCAAAATTAATCGGATCGGACATCGAGGGCATGGGCTACGCACTGCCGATTAACGACGTCCGTCACATCTTGGATGACATAATTGAAGTCGGTGCTGTTCGCCGCGCATTTATCGGCATCCGCCACGATGAGATCTCAGAATTCATGCGCGATTTGTTTAATTTTCCGTCAACGGGTATTTTGGTGCAAGAAATAATTGAAAACTCACCCGCCGAAGACGCAGGAATCGAGCCGCTCGATTTAATCACGCACATCGACGGACAACGCATCGAAAACTTTGCAGACTTCCAATCCGTTTTAAACACCGTGCGCCCCGGCGACGAAATCACGCTTGGCATTTATCGCGAGGGCGAACGCATGGAAATCCGCTTGGTTTTGGGCAGTCGGATGAGTTAGCTCTGTTCGCAGGTCGCTCTAACTCGGCCCGAAGATTGAAAATTGCATTCGGACTTGTGCCACTTCATTTTTTTTAATTGTAAACGAGCGTATGTAGCTGCGTGTGTCTTGAAACTCGCGCAGTAAAGCAATTGCGTCATGAAAATCACCTTCGTACTCGGCTGTGACGCGCACTTCTAAAAAATATTCTTCGGGCGAGATTTGTGCTGTTTGAAAAAATTCGCCGGCGAAGAACTCGTGCGTTTCAAGCCCATGCATCGCACCACGCGAGGATGCCAAAGAAAGAGCGGGTATGATTTCATAAAAATTTGAAACGGTTGCATCAGTATCGCCGGTGTGTTCGTATGCTGCGGCATACATTCTTTCAAAAAAACGCAATCTTTCCCGTCCTGCGTGAAAAGATTGCGCTGTCGGCACAACAAAAACCCCCACGGCAACAATGGCCGCCAGATTAATAACCCCAAAAATCCAAAAAATTTTTTCTCTCACGCGCAACCTCTCTCGGGCTATCGCCCCTTATAGTATTTTGATGGCATTATTCTACCATAAGCGTTTATAAAAACAAAAGCACACTTGACGGAGGACAGGTTTGAAAAAAAAAGAATCCGATATGTATGAGCCGATAAAAAACTTGCTTACGTCGCAGGGCTTTATTGTGCGAGGAGAGGTTAAGGGATGTGACGTTGCGGCGGTTCGCGGCGAGGAGCTTTGGATTGTTGAAATGAAGCTTTCGGCGAATTTGACGCTGATTTTTCAGGCTATGGCGCGAAAAGAAGCCGCCGAAAACGTTTTTATCGCCGTACCGCGCCCAAAATCCGGACGCGATAAAAATTTTCGCTCCTTGAAAAAGCTTGTAAAAAAACTCGAACTCGGGCTTATAACGGTCGCGCTCGACAGCCCCGTTAAGCTTGCAGAAATTATAACTTTCCCCGAAGGCACAAAGCGGGAAAATAAAAAATCCGCCTCGATTAAAAAAGAGATTTTTGGACGCACAACCGACAGCCCGGGCGGAACGGCCGGCGCAAAAATCAACACTGCATATCGCGAACGCAGTGTAAAAATCGCATGTTTGCTTGAAGCAAAAGGGGCGCAAAGCGCGAAATCTCTTCGTGCAATGGGATGCGAGGGCGATACCTATACGATTTTGCGCGGAAATCCATATGGCTGGTTTAAGAAAATCGCCGCGGGAATCTATGATATTACCGATGTTGGTCAAAATTACCTGAAGCAGAACGAAAGCATTTCTTTGGTTACATATTATCGCATGAAGGCAACGGAAACGTTGTAAACATAATTAAATTTCACCCAAAATCTATAAAAGTATTTGGCAATATTTTTTTTGCGTGTTATACTTGCACAACGAGGTGGATTTTATGCTGTGCAACACTGCAATTTTCTATGATATTGAGAATTTGACCGCGATTTTTGGCGGAAAATCTAATACTGTTCTGCATTTGGACGAAATTTATCGCCGCGTGCTTGAGCTGGAAGGCATACACGGCGTTTCGGTTCAGCGCGCATACGCCGACTGGGCTATGCCCCAACACAGAAACTTTCGAAACTCGGTGCTTCAGGTCGGCATAGAACCGGTACAAATTTTTAACACGAACCAGCACGACAAAATAAAAAATGCCGCCGACGTCAGCTTAATTATCGACGCGGTGGATTTAATTTCGCGCCGTCCCGAGATAGAGAACTATGTAATCGCATCCGGAGACGGTATTTTTGCGTTTTTGGCAAAAAAACTGCACGAACACGGCAAGCGCGTTATCGGATGCGGCTTTGGCAATATTACAAACGTTATTTTTCAAAACTCGTGCGACTATTATATCGAGCTTGAAAAGTCGGACGCCGCGATTATTGCAACATCGTCGGTCAGAAAAACTAAAGCCTCTGCTTCAAGCCCCGCGCCGTCGGCACAGCCTCAGGCGCATGTACAAGCTCCCGTCGAGGCAATCGAACAGCCCGAAGTGCCGCCGCAAAAAAAAATCCCCGCAAATTTTCCGAAAACAAAATATACAGAGGCACTCATTGCGGCTGATATACCCATCTGGCGCAACAAGGGCGATTTGGCAGGCTGTTTCCACACCGTGCGAAAAATGGTTGAAGCAATTTTTGATTCGGAAACGAAGGACTTGCCCGGGCTTGAAGTGAGTGTTTTTACAAACTACCTGGGTCACTACCTCCCCGATTTTAAAGTCACACGCCATGGTTTCAAGCGCGTAAGCGAGTTTATCCGATTCGCATTAACCTCCGGCCCGTTTTGCATACATTCAATTGAGGACAATGTGCTGTTAATTGCCCCGCGTGAATTGGCACGAGGCAACGTAATGGAGGATGTCAAGGGTCTTGTTATAACTTCGGCGGAGGGCAACAAATACAATTCCGTTTTTAACGTGCCGCTCGGCGAGCCGTTTGTCTACTCGCTTTTGCCCGACGAAACTACAAAAACGGTCGCGCCCAAGCCGCCTGCCTCCAAGCAAAGCAAGGCAAGGCGAACAACAAAAACCGCACCCGCGCAAGCCCCGACCATCGAACCGACACCGGCGATCCCTCCGGTTGCCGGCTCGATACGCAAGTGGATCAAGGATCGCTTCGAGGAGCTTTCCGCCGCCGACATATTGCCGCCCGGAGAGGTTCGCAAACTCACCACAGCCGAACACAGCGAAAAAACCTTCGGCGTGCGCACGCCTATTTTCAAGGAGATCGAAACGCGCAGTAATTTAACGGAACAGCGCACCGCAAACGGCAAAATAAAATATTGGAAAGAATCCTTTCGCTTTAACGGAAAAATGTATCTTGTGTACAAAGAATGGGTCGCAAACTTGCACGAAAAACGCTTTTCGGCATGGATTGATACTTTTCCTCGTCCGAAATCCTTGATGCGTCCCGAAACATCTTCCAATTACAACTACTCTTCTGTGGACGCATCAAGGATTTCAGACACGGAAAAGTATGTGTCGTACAAGGCATGACCCCTGACGTCGAAAAAAAACAAAAAAAAACGCTCGATATTAATCGCACGCGTTTTTTTTTAGCGGGCATCATTGCCACACCAACATTGCTGACATTAATTTTTCTGTTTTCCCCGTATTTTCATATAGAGTCCGTTGTGATTGAGGGAAATTATCGCGTTACCGACGACGAAATTCGCACACGGCTCGGCATTCGAGACAACACGCATATCTTACTTTTTAATGCACGCGCCGCCCGTACCGAAATTTTACAAAACATGTATGTCGATGATGTGCATATCGAGCGTGTCCTGCCCGGTCGCGTCGTTGTAAGCATTTCCGAACGCCGCCTGACGGCATACGTCGAACATATGCCGGGCAGCTTTCTCTTCCTCGACGACTACGGACGCGTGCTGGAAGTTCGTACATATTTTTTCGAGCCGCTCCCTGTTTTAGAGGGACTCTATTTTACGCGCTTCCGGCTTGGCGAAGTCCTTGAGGTAC
>WRHA01000240.1 GCA_009783395.1 Defluviitaleaceae bacterium | reverse complement strand
GTACCTTTTGAAACCGGGCATTTCGGCGGCGTACCTCCCGACGAATACGTTGTAATAATTCCGTTGGCGGATAATTTTAACCTTTCCGCCGACAATCTCCCGCAGGTCGATGTACAAGAAGCGCGGCTTGCGATTTACAGCAAGGAAAACTACTACCCGCTTCGGGACAAAATAACCGCCGCGCTGTTGGATGAGGATTTCACCATCACCGACAGGCGGTATATCGAATTCGAATCCGACACAAGATTCCACCACATTGTTATCGATTCACAAAAAGCCTATGAAATGGAGTGATATTTGTGGCAACCATCGGACTTTCTGATTTATATTACGCGCCAATAACCGAGAGCGCGACAGGCATTGAAACCTACGGTACACCCACAAAAATGGCGAAAGCCATTCAAGCGAATTTATCCATCGACATTTCCGAAGCGATGTTATTTGCCGATGACAGCGCGCAGGAGAGTGTCCGCGAATTTCAATCCGGCACACTTTCGCTTGGCGTGGACGATATAACGCCGGAAGTCGCGGCAGTTTTACTTGGCGCAGGTGTTGATGAAAACGGTGTGCTTATTTCTTCAAGTGAAGATGTCGGACCGCCTGTTGCTGTGGGTTTTCGCGCAAGACGCGCAAACGGCAAATTCAAAATGTTCTGGCTTTATCGCGTTTTGTTCGGCACTCCGTCAACGAGTTTGCAAACCAAAGGCGACAGCGTGACTTTCCAAACTCCTACGGTGGAAGGTGTCATCATGCGGCGCAACAAACCCGACGCGCGTGGTCGGCATCCGTGGAAAGCCGAATGCGTCGAGGGGCATACCAATGTATCCGAAGCGACAATTAACGGCTGGTTCAATGCCGTTTATGACCCCGATTTCCCCGATGCAACAGCAACGGGAACAAGCGGCGTATCTCCTGCGTCGGGAGCGTTGGTTTTAGATACACCCATTCCTGCGGCTAATAAAACCAACAAAACCGCCGATAAATCCGAAACAAAATCTGAATAACGGGAGGCTTTTATGAACGACGACAGAAGTGCGACAATCACCATCGGCGGGCAGGAATACCCGCTTATTCTTACAACGCTTGCAACAAAGGAAATCGGAAAACGCTACGGCGGCCTTGAAAATTTAGGCGAACGCCTCATGAAAGCTGAAAATTTCGCTCTTGCGCTTGAAGAAATTAACTACCTCATAGTTTTGCTTGCCAATCAAACAATACTTCGCCACAACTTCGTGAATCCCAACGACAAAAAAGAACTGCTGACCGCTGAGTATGTTGAACTTTTCACCGAGCCACACGAACTGGCAACATACAAGACCGCAATAACAGAGTGTATGTTCAAAGGAACACAGCGTCACATCGAGTCCGAGGAAAAACCGGGAAAAAACAAGCAGGGCGGGTAAGCGATGAAGCTATGTTTACTCGCTTGATTTATTACGGAACGGCACATTTACGCCGCTCGGAATACGAGGTTTGGCTTATGCCTATCGGTTTGCTTCTTGATTTATGGGAAACGCACAAGCAGTACAACGGCATTTCCAAGCCAAAAACAGAAACGAACATTGATGATATTTTTTTGCCGGGAATATAGGGCTTCCGCAATTGCGGAGGCTCTTTTGTTTCCCGCGTAACCTTGAAAATTCTGAACTTTCCATATAAATGTATCAATTTTATGCAGATTTTTCACAGAAGGGTGGTGGCATATGGATTTCGGCATGAGAATCGGGCTTGAAGGTGAAAAGGAATTTAAACAAAGTTTGCGCGATATTAACGCAAATTTTAAAGTTTTAGCATCCGAGATGAAGCTCGTGGAGTCCCAATTTGACCGCAATGATAAATCTCTCGAAGCCGCAACTGCCCGCAAACAAACATTAAGCAAAGAAGTCGAAGCACAACGAGATAAAATCGCCACACTCGAATCCGCATTAAACAATGCAACGGAGAGTTTTGGTGCTAACGATAAACGAACCCAAGCATGGGCGATTCAGTTAAACAATGCCCAAGCCGCGCTAAATAATATGGAGCGCGATTTGGACTCCGCCACAAAAGCTGTCGATGCCGCAGCAGGTGGTTTTGAAGATGCCGAAAGTGATGTCGCAGATTTCGCAAATGAAGTCAAAAACGCCGCCAATGTTGCCGATGATGCAGACAGCAGTTTTGCCGCGTTTGGTGCTACTCTCAAAACTGTGGGCGTTGCCGTTGGCGCGGCGATGATTGCAATCGGAACGGCTGCAGGTGCGGCGGGCAAGGCACTCTTTGATACGGCTATCGACACGGCGAGTTTGGGAGTGGAAACAAATCTCACGGCACAGAAGATGGGAATGAGTCGGCAAGGCGTACAAGAATGGGATTACATTTTAAACCAAAGCGGAGCTTCTCTTTACAATCTTTCCTACGGAATGCGCAATCTGCAAACCGCAATGGGCGGCGTAAAAGAGGATGGCGGTAAGGTCGGTCAGGCAATAGAGCGACTTGGGCTTTCGTTTGATGTAATTCGCGATGCTTCCCCCGAAGATGCAATGAACGCTATTGTTGCACAGTTTCAAGAAATGCCCGAAGGTGTGGAAAAAACTAACCTTGCGTTAGAAATTTTCGGTCGCAGGGCGGGCTTGGAACTTATGCCGCTTCTCAACGGCACGAATGAGGAACTCGAAGAAATGCGTCAACGCGCACATGAACTCGGAGCGGTTATTTCCAATGATGTTATTGATGCATCCATTCGATTTGGTGATGCGCAAACCGACCTGCAAGCCGCGATTACAGGCGTGAAAACCAGTATCGGCGCGGAACTTTTGCCGGGATTGGCGCAAGTCACCGGGGCTTTTGCCGACTTGCTTTCCGGGCAAGAGGGAGCGGGAGAAGCATTAACCGAAGGAATCGAAATGCTTGTGGAGGGCATAACCGAAGCTGTACCGATGGTCTTGGAAATGGTCGGTACGCTTGTGGAGGTTATTGCAGAAATCGCACCTGATGTTGTTTCCGCGCTCGTTAATGGAATTGTGGAAAATTTGCCAACGTTGATTGACACCGCGCTAACATTAGTGCAAACCCTTGTGTCTGCAATAATTGACGCGCTTCCCATACTGCTCGAAGGGGCGTTGGAATTGGTGCTTGCACTTGCCAATGGCATCGCGGAAGCATTGCCGGAACTGTTGCCCGCGATTGCGGAAATGCTTGTGTTTATCGTGCAAACAATTATTGAAAAGTTACCCATGTTATTGGAAGCGGCACTTGCGATTATTACCGGGCTTGTGGAGGGTCTGCTCGAAGCCCTGCCTATTTTGATTGAAGCTCTGCCGAAAATTCTTATGGCAATCGTGGAATTTTTAATCGAGGGCATCCCAAAAGTTATCGAAACAGGCTTACAGTTGATTGTGGGACTCGTAACCGGGATTTTAGAAGCAATCCCAAAATTGTTACAAGCCTTGCCAACAATTATCGAAACGCTCATAGATTTTTTGGTGAACAACATCCCCGAAATAATACAAACCGGCATTGAAATGATACTTGGGCTTGTTTCCGGCATTATCGAATCACTGCCGCTAATCGTCCAAAGTGCCATCGAATTGGTTATGAGCCTTAAATTGGGCTTGCTAAAGGCACTGCCGGAGTTAATCACTGCCGCTATAGGTTTGGTGATTTCTCTTGTGGAAGGCATAGCAACCATGCTTCCCATGCTGATTGAAACGGGCATTGAACTGATTATTTCACTTGTTGAAGGGCTGTTAATGGCTATCCCGGAGATAATCAAGGCAATCCCACAAATTATAGTGGCCTTGGTACAGGGCATCGCTGCGCTTTTGCCGCAAATAATTCAATCCGGCATAAACATTGTTCGCTCTTTGTGGGACGGAATTTCCCGCATGGGTCAGTGGTTATCGGATAATTTGTGGAATTTAATCGCAGGCGCGATAAATGCAATCGTCCGAGGCGTGAATCGTGTACTTGGGCTGATTGGCATAAATATTCCCGAACTTCAACTTCGAACAAGTGTTGATACTCCAAATCCGCCGAACATGGGCGCGGTAGAAGAAAGTTTACTGCGCACGGAACACGTTATTGCACACGCCGCTGCAGAAGCTGTGTCTATTATTTCAAATGCCGCAGAAGAAGGCGCGGACATCGTTATAAATTCAAACAATAATCTGCTGAATTCTGCCCGCGCCGCCGCTGGGGGACGTGTAGAAGCCGAACAGGATGTAACTCGCGGCAAAAGCGATGAATCCCGCGAACGTGAGCGAATTGCCCGCGAAGAGGCGCGGGAACTGGAGCGCATCGCAAGGGAAAATGCAAATGCGATAAATCGCCTCGGTGACGATTTAACCCGTGCAATTCGCACTCAACACGAAGACCGTCGCCGCGCCGCATTGCAAGCAATTGACGATGAACTTTCGGCTCTACGCTCCGCCAATTGGGAAAAGATGCAGATGTTCGATGAAGAATTCGCCATGCGCATGATGTTTTTGGACGAGGAAGAACGCTCCCGACTTGGTGTGTTGCAGGCGGAAATTGACGCAATAAACGAGCGTACCCGTGCAGAAGAATCGGCTCGGCGCGAACGTGAATTTCAAGAGCGGCTTGCGGAACTCCAAGCCCGACATCGCGCCGCAGAAACCGCAGAAGATGCAGCACGGATTCAGCAAGAAGTAAATCGGCTGATGGAAACTCGCCAACGTGAAATTACCCGCGAACAGCGGAATCAGCGCATTGACGAACTCCGCCAACAAATGGATGTTGAACGTGAGCATATAAACGAAGTGCGCCAAACCCTCGAAGCCGCAAAACTGGAACAATTGCAAGCCGAGCGTGACGCACAAGAAGAACATTTCAATGAATTGATGTCCGCACAAAATTTACAAATGCAAGCCTTACAATCCATGCTCGAAGGCAGTCAAGAGGATTTGATTGCGATGTTGGATTCCTATAATCCCGACTGGCGCGATGCTGGACGTACCTTCGCGGAAATGTTAAGCGCAGGGATTGAAGACGGGCAAAAAGATGTGGAGCGTCAATTGCAGGAAACTATGGCACTTTTGCAAAATT
>WRHA01000239.1 GCA_009783395.1 Defluviitaleaceae bacterium | reverse complement strand
AAAAAAAGTTTCTCCCCCAAGGTCTTAACTCAATCCCCCCGAATAGCCGCAAGCGCACTCAGCCGCGTAGCGCGAAACGCCGGAAAAAATCCGCTGACAAGCCCAACCGCAACAGCAACGCACAGCGCGACGCCGCACAACCAAGGCGTAACCAGCGACATCGCGCCGCGCTCTTCGCCAACCATCCAATCCGGCACGCCCATGCCGAGGTCTGCCAGGAAAGGAATGTCAAAATTGTTCATAGCGTACGACATAGCAAGCGCAAGCACAACGCCAAAAACTCCGCCCAAAAATCCAATTACGGCGGCCTCGAAAAGGAAAAGCCGCCGAATGTCGGAAAGAGATGCTCCGATAACTTTCATGATGCCGATTTCTCGCGTGCGCTCGGTTACGGATGTAATCATTGTGTTAGCGATGTTTATTGCGGCAACGAAAAGAGAAACGCCTGCGATTAAAAAGAGGAGCGTTTCAATGCCGCGCTGTGAATCGCGCATTTGGTTGATCCAGTCGCCGGGATACCACACGTTGTAACCCATGTCGCGAATAATTTCCGCAACATCGGCGGTATCGTCCATCGAGTGCGTTCGCACGCGCACGTCGCCGTATGTTACTTGCGCCCCGCCCACAAGCGCGGAAAAGGTCGGATTCCATTCGTCTTCCTCGTTGGCGCGGCGGTTCGATTCTTCCTGCATCGCGCTGAGGGCTTGCAGTGTCCCTATGTCGGTGTAAATCGTCTGGCCGCCGCCCCAGCGCAGGTCGACGGCAGGCGCGGAGATAACGCCGACGATATTTATATCGAAAGAGCGCGACGTTTCAAAACCTTCGTCGATGTCATAGCCAAATTCGCCGTCGTCTCCGATTCCCCAGCCCTGCCCCCAGTCGCGTGTGTTCCAATAGGACGAATCGTCGTAGTACACGCGAATATCGTCGTTCAAAATGTCAACAAGGGTGTAAACATCGTCGGTTGTGTCCCATTGGCGCATATTATTCCAGTGAAACGCGGTGCGATCGGACGCATCAAAAAACCCGCGTTCGCTTCGCGCACTGAACACAAAAGTAAATTCCTCGTCGCCATCCACGAGAAGCCGCCCGCTATCCATGCTGTACCCCATAAGCGCGAGCGCGTCGGGACGAACGCCCACGACGTTTGTAAGCATCGTGTACGGCCCGCTGCGAAACATCAGCTGGGTTTGCAACATCGGCGTAGCTGTGCGCACGCCGGGAATTTGCAAAATTTGCGCGACGGAATCGTCGGTTAAATCCCGCGCTGTAGTTTCAATAACGCCGTCGTCTGTCCACATCATGCCGTCCCACATCGGATGAACCTCAATCTCGGTCATATTAAGGTTCATATCGACAATCATTTGGTCGAATTGCGCGTTTGTCGCAAGGCCGAGGGAAATCATCAATATAATCGACCCCGTACCAATCATCACGCCCAAAAGTGTCAAAAATGTGCGAAGCTTCCTTTTATATAAATTTCTCAGGCACATGCCTGCAACATCCAAAATACTCATGTTTTTGACATTCGCTGAGCGGTCCAAGTTCTTGATGCGATCGGTCGCCCGCGCTCCCTTCTTCGAATTTTTTACTCTTTTGACATTCGCTGAGCGGTCCAAGTTCTTGATGAGTCCTGATGAAATCAACCGCCCGCGTCCCCTTCTTCGAATTTTACTCTTCGTCGTCTTCAAACAGAAGTCGTCTGCGCCTTCTGCTTCTGATAACCATCAGCGGAATTACAATGGCGGCAACAACGAGTACAGCCGGAACAATTATCACCCACAAACGAACGCTGTAGTCGACTTCCACACCAAACATTTCGGCGTTTTCCGGCGAAAATTCGCCCATGAACATTGCGTCCCACCCTTCGGGTTCAACCGGGCGCATGAAAATTCCGTGAACAAAGCCGAAAAATCCGCCCGAATCGTTTGCATCATCAAAGCCAAATTCGGGAAAAAACATGTCGCCGTCGGGCATGGGACGTCCGCCGCCGTGGAAATAATCATCGCCGAAGCCCATGTCAAATCCCATGTCAAACCCCATATCAAAACCGCCTTCGACAAAGAGGACAAACGGGTGGCGAAGCTCGATGGGTTCGCCGGTGTTGTCTTCGGCGGTGATAACAAATTCGAATTGATGCTCGCCCGGCTCGTGGGGCGCGTCGAAGCGGCCTTCGAAGTTTGCCCAGCGTTGCGCATTAACCGTGCCGATAAACATGCCTTCGTCGCCGCCGGCTTCGGCAACGTCGTCGGGACCTTCGGCGCGAACGCGTGTGCTTAACAGGTTTACGCGGCCGGAATTTATTACGCGAAACGAAAACCATACAGAACTGCCCGCCATCACACTTTCGCCAACGTTTACTTCGGCAAGCTCCATGCGCATAACCTGCGCGAGTTGCATACTGATTTGCTCCGACGATTCGTGCTCGTAGAAATCATCGTCTTGGAAATCGAAGGTGAAGCGCATGTTGTGCATACCGGGGGTTCCGTCCGCCGAGCTTGTGAAACGCAGTGTTTTCGTTATTTCGGATTGCGGCCCGAGGCGGTCAACAAACAGCGTGTTGCTTCCGTCGATGGGGGTGAAGCCTGCGAAATGATCCTGCTGTTGCTGTCCCGCCGGGAGATTTTGCGCACGCACTTCCTCCATAAGGATGCGAATATTATTTACGCCGCGTAATGCGTTTGTGTTTCTGAACGTTATTGTCATTTCAAATTCCTGCCCGGCGCGTGGCACGGTGGGATTAATATCGATGTCGGAAATGATTACACGCGGAATTTGTCTGCGGGCTTCGTCGTCGTCCTCGTCGGGGTTGTAGACATTAAACGCCGCGAATTGTTCGAATGAAAATTCCTCGTCGGCACGCCCGACAAGCCGGAACGTCGTGTTGAAGCGGACGGCGTAACTGCGCGTTATCGAAGATGCCGTCGGCGAAAATCCGAAAGAAACCGCACGGCTCTCGCCCGGCTGAAGCGACGGAATTACCTGAATATTCGAGGTCATCGGCACGAGTGCGCTTGCATAGTTCGGAACCGACGCTTCGATAAGAATATTTCTCGCCTCAACGTCGCCGCTGTTATATAAGTAGAAGCCGATTTGCCCGGTTTGGTCGACGTTTATCCGACCCGGCGGTGTGTTTAGGTTGCGGATTTCGAGGGTCGTCAGCGCGTCGTAGTCGTCGTCGTTTATCACGCTTATTGCCGCAAACTGTGTGAAATCGTCGTCCCCGTAAGTTGCGGTAAACCGAATGTCATATGTTTGTGTGGCGGCGTCTCTCGACGGGCTGAAACTAAAGGACACCGTTTGACTTCCGCCCGGCGCAAGAGTCGGAATTGTAATTCTGCTTTGCGTGGTTGCGCGAATTACGTCGTCGGTCGGCTCGGCAACAACGCGAATGTTTCGCGCTTCCGCACCGCCTGTGTTATGCACGCTGAAGGAAATCGTCGCGGCTTGTCCCGGCGAAAAAGACGTAATCGGCGATGTCATTTCGCGAATTTCGAGCGTCGCTTCGCCCTCGTCGCCGCCGATTCGCACGTTAATTCTGTCCGTTGATGTATCGGTTTCGCCGATTTGGTCGCGGAAAAAGTGAGCTAAATTCAGCTCATAATTGCCGGGGTCGGCCGTTGCATCCACCGAAATTTGCATGGCCATAGTGCGCTGGGAATTCGCGCCGATGGATGAAATCGAATTTGTGTTGCGCAAAAATTCTACAGTAAACGGCGCGTCGTCCGCCGGTGTGGCAATCGAAAACAAGCTTTGTACGGAGCGCGATCCGACATTTCGCACGGTTATAACGACTTCGCGTGTGTCGCCCGGCTCAATCGAGATATTGTGCGGCGAAACAACGCGCACAATGCCGTCACCCGCGTTTTCGATGTGGCGGTTTAATCGGTCTATTTCGTTTCGCAGCGGAGCTGTTGCGTCTTCGATTATTCGCTCGATGTCGCTTGCCGACCAACCGCTCGGGGGAGCTTGAGTTGGTGTCGGCGAGGGCGAAGGCGAAGGCGCGGGATTGCTATCTCCATTACTTGTCGCCGACAGTGTCAGCGGAATCGCCGCCAGAACCAGCAACACCGTCAGCAATATTGCCGTTACTCTTTTCATCTTCATTTTTTGTGTTCCTTTCAGATTTTTTTGAGGTTACGTTTGACTTTACGTTGTCCTTTATGGATTCGATTAGGCCGTCTCGCATGTGGATGATTTGGTCGGCATAACCGGAAATTTCTGTATCGTGTGTAACGATGATAAGGGTTTGGCCACGTTCGTGCGCCATCCCCGTTATAAGATCCATCATTTCATATGTGGTTTTTGTATCAAGATTCCCTGTTGGCTCGTCGGCGAAAATCACCTGCGGCTCGTTCACAAAAGCCCGCGCAAGGGAGACGCGCTGTTGTTGCCCGCCGGAAAGCTCGTGCGGCCTGTGTCGCCAGCGTTTGCCGAGCCCAACGGCCTTGAGCATTTTTAGCGCGGCTTTTTTGCGCTTCCATGAACCGATTTTTCGAAAAATCAGCGGCAATGTCACATTTTCAAGCGCGGTTAGCGTCGGAAGCAAATTATATGACTGGAAAACAAATCCGATGTAGCCCTGCCGATACAGCGTAAGTTGCTTTTCGCTCAACTTTTCGAGCGCGTTGCCTTTAAACCTTATGCTTCCCGAAGTCGGCTTTTCCAGTCCTGCCAAAAGATTCAAAAGTGTGGATTTTCCCGAACCGGATGTTCCCAAAAGGCAGTATGTTTTTCCCTGTTCGAAGGTCAGCGAAATATCCTCCAGCGCGACAACGCGCTCCGTTCCCATCTTGTAAACCTTTCGCACGTTTTTAAGTTCAAAAAGTGTACTCAGGTTCGTCACCTCCCTCCGATATGTATTTTATTTACGTTTCGTCGTATGTGTATTATATGCACTAACACACACTTGTCAAGAATCTGTTTCCGCAGGAGTTCGGAAAAATCGGGCGGGCAAAATCGGTGCGGGTAGTGTCACTACCCGCACCGATTTCGCACGCGTAAAAATAATACCACGCCGGGGATGAAAATAT
>WRHA01000238.1 GCA_009783395.1 Defluviitaleaceae bacterium | reverse complement strand
CCCGAACCTCAATCAACATCAATCGAGTCGGCGGTAGTGGATATAAACAGCGTGCATACCTATAGCGGATCAGCCCAATATCCTACATTCACGGTTACGCTGGACGGAACGGAACTCATAAATGGTGTTGATTTTACACATACCGCCTCAAGCAATACCAATGTCGGAAACGCTACCTTAAGCATAACAGGCATAGGGAATTTTCACGGCACAACCAGTAGGACATTTGCTATAGAAAGGGCGGCACAAACCACGCCCTTAACGCCGAGCAACCCCATTACTATTCAATATGGGGATGTTATTCAACTAAACATTGTTGGCGGAAACGGTAACGGAGAACTTGTGTTTGCATCAAACTCTCCCGGCGTTGCGTCTGTTGGTAACACGGGCTTGGTTTCCGCCGTTGGTGTGGGAACGGCCGGTATCACGGTGTACAGGACAGGAGGCAGTAACCACCTAAGCTCCACGCCTATAACTTTTGCGATTAATGTAACGCCGCCCGACCCAACAACAACCTCAATCGGGCCGGCGGCAGTAAATGTAACCAGCGCGCATGTATATAACGGATCAGCCCAGAATCCTACCTTTACGGTTACATTAAACGGAACGGTGCTGGTACAGGATGTTGACTTTACGCACACTGTTTCCAACAATACGAACGCCGGCAATGCCGCAATAAGCATAACAGGCATAGGGGATTTTCATGGCACAATCAGCAGCACGTTTAATATAGACAGGGCGACACAATCCACACCCCTCACGCCGAGCGACGCAATTACAATCGGATATGGGGCTTCTGTTCAGTTAAACATTGTCGGAGGTAACGGCAACGGCGACCTTGTTTTTGAATCGGGTCAGACAAATGTCGTATCCGTCAGCAGTACCGGATTAATTACTGCCGCGGGCATGGGCAGTGCAAATATTTCTGTTTACAGAGCAGGGGGAACCAATCACCTGGATTCTGCACCCATAACGATTCCGATAACTGTATTGAGGCGCATAAATGTGCAAACCATCGAACCGGACGCCCTTACCCCGATTGATCCCGAACAGCCCGTTACAGTTACTGTCAGCCCCGAAAATGCTCTGGCGGGCTACGATATTAATGACATAATCAATTTGCCGCCCGGATTACGCATGGTTGGAGATGTCGGGGCACAGCGAATCGAGTATTACGATTTCACACAAAGGTTTGACAGCTCCGACGGCGTAATAACGAGTAATGATGTCAACTCCGTTGTAACCGGAAATGTTTCTGTCATTGACGGCTTTGAAGCGGCAAGAGCTATCCCGGTCAGCCAAGATAATATCGAAAGATTTAATGCGTTCGCCAATACAGATATCGGGCTTTCCAGGCATTTTGAACTTACGAGCCATGTCTCTTTAGCGGGCATCAACTGGACGCCTATAGGCGACACTTTTTCAGGATTCGTAGGCAGTTTTAACGGAAACGAGTGGAATATCACGGATCTAAACAGCATTAATACCGCCGGCAGGGATAATCACGGCTTATTTGGTGTCATTGGCGGCGGCGGATTAGTAGAAAATGTTGGACTGCTGAATGTTGACATAAATACTAACGGTGCAAGTGTAGGCGGCATTGCCGGTGTTAATCACGGAACTGTGCGGTTTACCTATGTACGGGGCAGGGTGCAAAGCAGCTCGCCCGTCGGAAATGTGGGCGGCATAGCGGGTACGAATCACGGGACAGTACGAGATGCCTTCACACTAAATGTCCAGCCCGGAACAGTTGATATTCGGGGATTCGCACATGTTGGCGGTATAGTCGGCTACTCAACCGGGTCGGTACAAACAACTTATTCCACAGCAAACATCTGGGGTGGCGGCCCCGTCGGAAATAACTCCGGCACAACCGTAACCGGAGGGATTGTTGGCAGGGGAACCGTTGTAACAAACAGCATTTCGCTAAACGATGGTTTAGTTGGCGGCGGGCAATCCGGCACACCGAATGCACGCCGAATAGGTACAATAAGCGGCGGCGGCTTTAATCATGCCACCTCCATACAAATTTACGATATTAATCCCGGCGGGCAAACCAGACCCGCTGCGCCACAAGATGTTGGCAACCCGGCCAGCGTCGATGGAAGAACAATCCTCGCGAGTGACAACATTTATTCATTGTTGACGGCAAAGGGATTTATTGGAGCAGACCCATGGTGGAATGTACCCGGGCGCGTGCCACTAATAAATCCGACAGCGGCAGCGTTAGATTTGGATGACTTGTTGGATGAGGAATATCCGGCTGATGATATTCCGGTGTATCCCGACCTTCCTCCGGCAAAAGAAGATGACGACGAAGAATATGATGGCGAATATGATGGCGACGACGAGGGCGACGATGGCGACGACGGCGACGGCGATGACGGCTATGAAGATGACGGCGAAGCCGATGATGCAGACGAATATTATCAGCCGGAAGACCCTTCGGATTCGGACGGGAACAACTATGAGGAAGCAGACGATACAGATCCCCCGAATACGGACGTCGATTATTCATCAGATTACGGAATACCGATTGAAGATACCTTGGAGGATGGAATATGGAAAACGCGTTTGAACTTACGTTTTTAGGAACAAACGGGTCTTGCTCTTACAACAATGGCAAGCGAGTAAGATATGGCAGTAATTCATCATGCATTGCAGCTTCTGTGGGCGGCGAGACCCTAATCTTTGATACAGGCACAGGCATTTGCGGTTTTAAGGATTTGTTAAATTATCAGCGTGATCACATAAACATATTCTACAGCCATTATCACGCAGATCATTTGCGGGGGCTGCTTTTCTTTCCGTTTTTGTATGACGAAAAGAATGTTCTCGATGTGTACGGACATGATGCAGAACATAATGATGTGCGAAAGGTCATAGAGAAGCTGTTGACTTTTCCGCATCATCCTGTGGGATTATCGTCGTTTAGTGCAAAAATTGAGTTTCACAGCATAGAGCCCAAAGCCGTTTTTTCGTTATCGCCAAAAATTTTGGTAAAAACCTATCCATTATCCCACGGGTCTATAGGATCCGTCGGGTATCGCGTGGAATATGGCGGAAAGGTTTTTTGTTATTGCACGGATGTTGAATTGTCTAAGCATGAAAACGATACCGGATTGCTGGAGTTTATGCGCGATGCCGATTTATTGGTCATCGATTCTTATTTTGATGACGGCAAAGTAATCGGCAATTGGGGGCATTCCAGCTGGCGAGAATGTGCCGAGTGGGCCAAGCAGGCCAATGCAAAGAAATTGGCTTTGTTTCATCATAGGTTTGAAATTTGTGACGACGAATTAGACGAGATTGAAAAAAAAGCACAAGAGGTATTTAAGGGCGCGTTTACAGCTGCGGATTTTATGAAAATAACATTATAGGCGACCTCAAAAATAATTGAGAGAGGAAGATAGTTTTGGCTGAGGTGTCAAATGAAAGGAAGTACAGCAAAGACCAAGTTGTTATAAAGGAAGGCGAAGACGGGATAGAGTTTTACAGCATTGTTTCCGGCAAGGTGGGTATTTTTATAAATTATGGCTGCTTAAATCAGTTAAAAGTTGCTGAGTTAAATGCGGAGGAATATTTTGGTGAGGCCGCTATGCTTGAAAGCAACAGCAATAGGTCTGCTACGGTTGTCGCTATGGAAGATACTGTTTTGAAAATTATACACATGGACGATATTAACTGCGCCATAATGAACAACCCCGAAGTTTTTTTGGATTTGATAAAAAAATATTACGAGAAGCAAAAAAAACAAAATACGGAACTTGCCCAGCTCAGCGGATTGCTGGAAGAGGTGTGCAGGGCTAACGAAGGTATTTTGGAGCTGAACGATCAGATTGTTAATTATTTTAATGAAATTGATACCATATCGCGCACCTATCAAATTTTAGGATTTAATGCAAGAATCGAGGCCGCGAAGCTCGGAGAAAACGGGCGAGGGTTTGCTATCGTGGCCAATGAGCTTAGGGAGCTTGCGACAAAAACAAAAACCATCGCAAGCGATTCCCGCGATTTAATCGAGGCCTGCAATGAGAATTCCGAAATTTCTAACGACAAGGTAAATACCGCCCGAGAGTTGCTTTTTAAGGAATCATCAAGATCCGTCCGGGCAAGCAAAAAAAGATAAATCGGGGATTTAGAAAAAATCGGTGCGGGTAGTGACACTACCCGCACCGATTTTTTTTGCTCATGCCATAATTTTACAAACTTCGCGTTAGGACAAGCATAAAATAACGCGAAGGGGGCCGGCATGAACATATCCGCAAAAAAATCACCCGTACAACAGCCGCGCTTTGGCAAGCAGGACCTTGCCGTCGCGCTTATTTGCGTGTTTGGCTTTTTTGTTGGGCGGGCGCAGGTTTTTGGGTTTGTTAATCCGCTGGCGGTACCTTTTTTGGCGGCGTTTATGGGGGCGCAGGGTTTTTATTTGGCGGCGGTTTTTGTTGGGATCGGGCTTTTTACGCGGATGGGCGATTTGTTTATTCTGCGATACCTTTTGGCGGCGGGGATGCTTTGTACTTGGTATTTTTGCGCGGCGCATGTTACCCGCGACGGAAATCGGTCGTGGCTTAGGGTGTATTGGGTTGCTGTTGCGGCGGCTTCGGCAACCTTTTTGGCAGGCTTTATCGTTAGCGTGATGCATGGAATGACTTTGTTTGCGTTCACGGTTGTTTTGCTTGAAACCTTGCTTGCGGGGGCATTGACCCTCGTGATTAAGCGCGCACATGTGATTATCGCGGGGCGTAGACGACGTGCGAAACTGCTTTCCGGCGAGGACGTTGCGTCGTTGACGGTTGTTTTTGCAGGCGTGATTGCGGGTGCCAGCGATATATATGTAGGGCCGGTGCCGTTACGAATTTTTTTCTGCCTGTATGTGCTTTGCGTGACGGCGTTTAAGGGCGGCGCGTCTATGGCGGCGGCGGCGGGAATGCTTTTGGGCTTTTTTCTGCATCTTGCCGGATACTGGGGGGCGGAATGGGCGGCAATTTTGGGGCTGGCGGGGCTTG
>WRHA01000237.1 GCA_009783395.1 Defluviitaleaceae bacterium | reverse complement strand
GTTGCAATGAACGGACCGGCAACAGCCGCAGTCGTTGATATCGGTACCAGGCCCGACACATCGGGCGTGCAAATCGTTCGCGCAAGAGTGGCACAGGTTTGGCCGTTTGAAGGATTCCGCGCAGAAACAATAAGCCTTTTCGACGGATTCCGTTGGCACTTCACGCCGATAGCACGCGAATTTACAATCGACCACGACACATTGTTCATAAATGCCGGCGGCGTAACAAGCATCGAGAATTTCCTTGGCTACACTGACGGCACCGTAATCGGCGACGTGTTTAACGTAGTCGTTGAAGGCGGGCGTGCCGTTCGTGTAATCGACGCGCCGTTTACCCAGCCAATTCCGCCGGTCGCAAATGCACCCGGACACCTTACCGTGCGCGGCATAATTTACGAAGCAGGCGGCGATACGGTCGCCTTGCGCGATCTAACCGTTTACAATCCACGCTCCGGCGAATGGAGTCGCGTTAGCGCGGTAAACTCTACCGGGGAAATCAGAATCCCAACCAACGCAATTGTCGTCGATCGCAACGAAATCATCCCGGCAAACAGGCTGCAAGTCGGTCAACAAATCACGGCATTCAGCAGTGTTGGGCGTGATACGGTTGAGCTTGTGCCGGGCCTTGAAGTGGACGCGTTTATCGTACTGGTAGAAAATTAATCAGGGGGGTCATTCAATGAAAAAAATAATTTTTTGCGTAACAATTTTTGCGGCGATGCTTGCGTTTCCCGTGTTTGCGTATGCGCGGCCGCACAGAATCGGTGACATGGGCTTTCATGGCGGAATAAGCGAAAGCCGCCACTTGCCGCGCACTCTTGAAACGATTTTGCTTGAGCAGGGAAACAATAACCGCGCTCGCAGGCGCAACCGCAACGATGATATCTATATGAACTACAGCGAGTTTATTTTCCTTGGTATCAATGGCGAACCGTTGTTGTTCGAAGGACGGCTTGCGGTTACGCAGGGCGCACCCGAAAGAGATTCCGACGCGGGAACATATCGAATCAGGCATCGTGTTTTGCCTCCCGCGGGAGCCGGCGATGATGCCGAAATTTCGATCACACGCACAATGTACATCGACGTGGAATACGCTCGCGTCGGCAACCAAATTATTTACAGCTATATCATAGATACCGACAACTGGGCGGAAGTAATAACAACACCCGAGGGGACATTTACCCTTGATCCGCTCCGTTCGTCTCTTGTTGTAAGCATCTGGGAAGACCAAACTCCCGCCATCAGTTTTTATCGCGGCGATATTTCTGCGCGCTTGGTTTACGTTTTCGTCGCAGGTGAAGGCGACGACGAGGGCGAGGACGAGGGCGAAGACGAAGACGGCGTAGAAACAGGCATCACAATCGTCGAAAAAACCGGAGAGTTTTATGGATTTGCGACGGCGTGGTCGGCAACGGAAACGCACCGCACAGATGTTACCGTCACAAACCATCTGGGCCAGGCATTGCAATATCAAATCCGCCCAAGCGTTACCGTAAACAAAGATTTGCAATTTGTGCATAACGAGCCGACGGTAATCACCTTCGCGGGTAATTATCGCGAGATGCATCGCAGCTTTGCCGGTCTTCGTTACGATATTTTCGTAATGCCGCAATCCATGCAATTAAACGTTCCCACATATGGCACGCATTCCATGGAGACGTTTAACGTTTTCGAGCAATTGCCCGTGCCTGATTTGTCCTTCATTGAGGGGCATCCCGCCGAGGACGACATTCACAGGCTTTTTGCTATGCAAATTTTGCAGGGCGACCCGCGCTTTTTCGTGCCGAATCAGGCAATCACACGCGGGCAATTTTTAACCGCGCTTGCACGTACGATTAAACTGCCCGTTGAAGAAGTAACGCCTCCGACTGCTCGGCGCGGACAACAGCCCGTCGCTATTATGCTCTTCGCTGATGTTGACTCAAATCGCCCTGAATTCCGATATATTCAAGCGGTTCAAAATGCGGGCATTGCATTTGGTCGGGCGGACGGCAAATTTTATTTCGACTATCCGATTTCGCGCCAAGAGGCAATTGCCGTAACGATTCGCGCCTTAGGTTTAACAAATCTGGGGGCAAATCCGACTGTCGTATCGCCGTTTATTGACAGCGACGACATTGCATACTGGGCAATCCGCGACGTTAATGCTGCATTTTCGCTTGACATTATCGCCCCGGATGAACATGGCAATCTCCATCCGCGCCGCGCAATGTCAAAAGCTGAAGCCGCCGCCATGATAAATCATCTCCTCGACTACATGCGCAACGGTATCGTCAGCCACTATTCAGAACAAATCGTAAACATTACCAGATAGCGAGAACAGCGTAAAACGACAGGAAAATTTATTTTCCTACAATACTTGCAATTATTTACAGTTGTGGTATACTTTCCCTGTTTTCACTAATTTACTTGGAGGTGTACCATGAAAGCAACAGGTATTGTGCGTCAGGTAGACGAACTTGGTCGTATTGTTTTGCCGGTTGAAATTCGCAAAATTAAAAATATTGAGAAAGGAACACCGGTAGAATTCTTTGTTGACGAAGGTTGCATTATTTTAAAAAAATATGAACCCGCTTGCACTTTTACAGGCTCGGCAGAGGATTTAATTGAGTACAAAGGCCGCAAGGTTTCAAAAAAGGCTATTATGCAAATGGCAGAACTTATTAACCTGTAAGTGATAAAACTGCACAACATTACAAAATCATTCCGCGTGGCGAAACGCCAGGCGGGATTTTTGTGTGCAATCCGCGCGCTTTTTTCTCGTGAGTACGAGGTGGTTCACGCGCTTCGCGATGTGAGCTTCGAAATTGGCGAGGGCGAAATGGTTGGCTACATCGGACCGAACGGCGCGGGCAAAAGCACGACGATTAAAATAATGTGCGGCGTGCTTACACCCGATTCAGGCGAATGCGAAATAAACGGACGCGTGCCGTGGAAAAAGCGCGTGGCGCATGTGCGCGAAATCGGCGTTGTATTCGGGCAGCGCAGCCAGCTTTGGTGGGATGTGCCGGTTATCGACAGCTTTGAGCTTATTCGCGATATTTACAGAACCCCGCCTGATGTGTACAAAAAAAATCTCGACGAGTTGAGCGAGATTTTGGAGCTTGGCGAAATTCTGAAAACGCCGGCGCGGAGCTTGAGCCTTGGACAACGGATGCGCTGTGAAATCGTCGGCAGTCTTTTGCACGACCCGAAAATTATTTTCCTCGACGAGCCGACAATCGGACTTGACGCGGTTTCGAAAATCGCGGTTCGGCAGTTTATAAAAAAGCTCAACGCCGAGCGCGGCACGACGGTGCTTCTCACGACGCATGATATGCAGGACATCGAGGCGTTGGCGTCGCGAATAATTTTAATCGGCAAAGGACGCGTGCTTTTGGACGGGAGGCTTTCCGATTTGCGCAAACACGCTCCGGAGGGTGCAAATGCCGAGGAAGCGGTTGCCGCGCTGTATCGCGAGTATGAAATATGAAATTCAAAGCATGGGGGTCAAAATGAACGACCGGAAAAGAAAAGCCGTTTTATTCGATGCGGACGGCACGCTTATCAACCACAAGGAATGTGAGCGGCAGGCGTTGGTGCGTGTGTTTGAGGGATTGGGCTTTGCGTACAAGGATGAATATCAGGATATTTTTCGGCCTCTTGATATTTTCCGTACGCTTCTTGAACGGCTTGCATTAAAACCCGACGATGTAATCATGGTCGGTGACCGCTTGGAAAAGGATATTCTCGGCGCGGCAAACGCCGGAATAAAATCCGTGTGGTTCAACCCCGAGCATGAGAAAAACGATACCGAAATCAGGCCGGATTATATAATTCACGACTTAATGCAAGTTTCGAAAATCCTGAACGCGTTTTAAGGAGCCGTTTATGCACACCCCCTACCGTGCCTTGTTTCGCATACGTTTTACAAACTCCCTGCAATACCGCATAGCGGCGTTGGCGGGGCTTTTTACGCAGTTTGCGTGGGGCTTTATGTATATTTTGGCGTTTGCGGCGTTTTATCGCGAGGGCGCGGCGGCGTTTCCTATGACATGGGAGCAGACGGTTGCGTATATTTGGATGCAACAGGGGTTTTTGACACTGTTTTCGGTTTGGTATTGGGAGCAAAGCATTGCGGATACGGTGCAAAGCGGCGATGTTGCGTATGAGCTTGTGCGGCCTATGGATTTGTATGGGCGGTGGGTGACGACGCTTGCGGCGAATCGGATTGCACGGTGCGTGCTTCGTGCCGCGCCGATTTTTGCGATCGGGTTTATTTTGCCCGCGCCGTTTCGGTTGACGCTTGTTATGGATTTGCAGACGGCGGCGATTTTTGCGATAAGCCTCGTCTTAAGCTTTGGCGTGGCCGTGGCATTTTCGATGTTTGTGTACATTTCGATGTTTTACACGATTAATATCAGCGGCGTGCGCTTGATTGCCGCAATCGCCGTTGATTTTTTGATGGGTCTTGTTATTCCGATTCCGTTTTTTCCTGCCGCATTTCGCACTTTTGTTGAGTTTTCGCCGTTTGGCGCGATGCAGAATGTACCGCTTTTGATTTTCAGTGGATATTTGACGGGCGCGGATTTGGCTCGCAGCTTGGTGTTGCAGGTGTTTTGGCTTGCTGTGCTTGTTGTTATCGGGCGGGTTTTTATGGCGCGGTCGTTGCGACGCGTTATTGTGCAGGGGGGGTAAACATGCGACTCTACATAAAATATTTTTCCATGCACTTAAAAAGCCAGATGCAGTACAAGGTTTCGTTTTTTTTCACGACCTTCGGGCAATTTTTGATGGCTTTTTCAACTTTGTTGGGGATTACATTTTTGCTTAATCGCTTCGATAGCGTCGGCGGATTTTCACGCGAGGAAATTATGCTTTCCTTTGCAGTGATTCTTATGGCATATTCGCTTGGCGAAATTTTTGGACGCGGGTTTGACAGATTTCCGCTTTTGATCGGCAATGGCGGCTTTGAC
>WRHA01000236.1 GCA_009783395.1 Defluviitaleaceae bacterium | reverse complement strand
AGCATTTTCGCGCAGATGCGAGAATCAAAGCTTTGTTCTTAATCGGATCCCTTGCGACGGGTACGGAGCGCGAGGATTCCGACGTCGACGGCGTGGCGATTATTTCGCAAGAGGAACTTGAGCGGCGGAAAAAAAACGAAGGCACTCTCGAAGTTGTACACGGAAAATGCACCTATCCCGGCGGATATTTTGACATTCATTATCACACGCGAGAGGATTTGGAAAACTTTGCACAAAGCGGCTCGGAGCCTGTGCGAAACATGTTTTCTTGCGCGCAGGTTCTTTTTTGCGATGAACCCGATCTCGCCGAACTTGCCGCAAAAATCCCCCTGTACCCAAAGGCCGAGGCCGCGAAAAAACAGCTTCGTTTTTACTGCACGCTTAAGCAATCCTACGGCTATTTTTGGTTTGCGTGTAAGCCCGAGGGATATTTTCGCCACCATGTTGCCGACATCATGATTTTTAATTTGTATCGCCTCATATTAATAGAAAACGAAATCCTCTTCCCGTCGATTCGCAAATTGGAAGAGACGGTGATTGCCGCGCCAAACAAACCCGAGGGGATTGTTGACATTGCGCGGCGGCTTTTAACTACGCTCGACGACAGTGATTGCGGCGCGTTGCTTCATGCGTATGAGACATGGACATCGTATGATTTTCCAAAGGACCACAACACTGTAATGAACAATTTTGCCGACACATGGGAGTGGCAGTAATGGAAGGTTTAGGCTATATGAAAGACCTTGTAAAACTGCTTATCGACGCGAATCGCGCATATTATGAGCAAAACATCGAGGCAATTTCCAATCGCGAATACGATAAATTGTACGATGAACTCTTGCAACTGGAGGAAGAAACAGGCGTACGCCTCGCGGGAAGCCCGACGCGCAAGGTGGGATACGAGGTTGTAAGCGGGCTGAAAAAGGCCGCACACGATACGCCAATGCTTTCTCTCGACAAAACGAAAGAAGTCGAAGCCCTTGTCGCTTTTCTCAAAGAGCATGAGGGCTTGTTGTCGTGGAAACTGGACGGCTTGACGATTGTTTTGCGCTACGACGGCGGCAAACTTGTTCGGGCGTTGACGCGTGGAAACGGGCATATCGGCGAGGATGTTACACACAATGCGCGGGTTTTTACAAATGTGCCGATTGTTGTGCCGCATAAGGGAAAATTTGACTTGCGCGGCGAGGCCGTTATTTCCATCAAAGATTTTGATGAAATCAACGAGGGCGGCGAATACAAAAATCCGCGCAATTTGTGCAGTGGGGCGGTTCGGCAATTAAGTAGCGAGGTTGCGGCGCAAAGGCGTGTGCAATTTTTTGCATTTGGCCTAATGGCACCGGATATTTCTTTTGAAAAAAAATCGGAGCAAATCGAATGGCTGGATTCGCAGGGTTTTGACACCGCGATTTTTGCAAAAGTTTCGGCGCGAAATGTGACGGATGCGGTTGCAGGGTTTAAGGCACGAATAGTGTATTCGGATTTGATGTCGGACGGGCTTGTGCTTACCTATGACGACATTGCGTACAGCGAGTCCCTTGGCGCGACGTCAAAGTTTCCCCGCGACAGCATTGCATTTAAATGGGCAGACGAGCTTACAAGAACAACGCTTTTGGATGTTGAGTGGAACACATCACGTACAGGGCTTGTTAACCCCGTAGCGATTTTTGAACCCGTGGAAATCGAAGGGTCGGTTGTAAGCCGCGCAAGCCTGCATAATGTGAGCATTTTACGCGGGCTTGGGCTTCGAAAAGGCGATAGGATAAGCGTGTACAAAGCCAACATGATTATCCCGCAGGTAGCGGAAAATTTGAGCTTGCATGAAGAGAGGCCTTTTCCCTGCCTTCCCCCAAAAAATTGCCCCGTTTGCGGCGGAGCAACCGAAATCGTTGGCGAACCGGAAACGCTGTATTGCACAAGCCCCTCCTGCCCCGCACAACGCGTTCGCGGCCTTTCGCACTTCGTAAGCCGCGACGCACTTAACATCGCCGGATTAAGCGAGCAGACGCTTGAAAAATTCGCGGCGCGTGGGCTTGTTACGGATTTTACGGATTTATTTTCGCTGGAAAAGCACAGAGAAGAGATCATACAAATGGAAGGTTTTGGCGAAAAATCCTATGAAAATCTAATCCGAAGCATCGAGGCCGCAAAAGATGTCAAGCTACCGAATTTCATTTACGCGCTGGGCATACGGCATGTTGGATTGGCAAACGCGAAATTATTGTGCGAACATTTTGCCAATGCAAGAGAAATCGCCACAAACTGTGCGTGCGAAAATTTTATGGACATCCTTACGGAAATAAAAGGTTTCGGCGAAGCGATTTCGATAAGCCTGCACGAATATTTCTCCCGAGAAGAGAATCGCCAAAGGTTTGACCGCGCACTTGAAATCCTGCGCATCTCCTCCCCTACTCCGCAATCCCGGAATCGCCCGCTCGAAGGTCTTACCTTCGTAATAACCGGCGACACAACCCGCTTCAAAAATCGCAAAGAGCTTCAAAATCATATCGAAAGCATGGGCGGCCGTGTAACAGGAAGCGTTACAGCAAAAACTTCCTTCCTTATAAATAACGACGCCCATTCGCCGTCATCCAAAAATAAAAAAGCCGCCGCGCTAAATGTTCCCGTCATAACCGAAAGTGATTTTTTCGCGAAATTTTTCTAAATTTCAAAAAAACCCGATAAAATTTATCGGGTTTTTTTTGTGCGGAACAGCAAAAATTGACATGCATACATGTCATTACAACTGTAAAACGACAAAAAAATATGCTATACTGTCCAGCGAGGGGGAAATTAAAAAATGAATTTTTCGCAAAAAGCTGAGGCCGAACGTCACGAAGCCGCCAAGGAATCAAACCGCGCAAAAAACCGTTTCCTTGCACGTATGAGCCACGAAATACGCACGCCTATTACGGCGGTTATCGGTATTTCCGAAATTGAACTGCAAAATCCAAACCTCCCTGCACATATAGAAGCATCTTTTTCAAAAATCCATACCTCAGCAAGTGCACTGCTTACAATCGTAAACGACGTACTGGATCTTTCAAAAATAGAAGCAGGGAAAATGAAGCTTTTTCTGGAAGAATACGATGTAGCAAGCATGATTAAAGACATTACCGGTCTGTATCCGTATTTTGCGGGCAGCAAGGAGCTTGATTTTCGTCTGCATGTTAGCGAAACCATGCCGACACACCTGCTCGGCGACGTTTGGCGCGTCCGTCAAGTAATAAACAATTTGCTGTCAAACGCCTTTAAGTATACGGATTCGGGAAGCGTCGATCTAATCTGGGGCTGGGACGGTACAAATGTGCTTGCCACCGTGAAAGACACAGGCTCCGGCATATCGAAAGAGCAGGTACAAATCTTACAAAGCGGCGATTACACACGCCTGCACAAGGACGAAGGGCAATTCACGGGAGGCCCGGGCATTGGGTTATCAATCGTGTTCAGCCTGCTCGATTTAATGAATGCAAATATCAAAATCACAAGCAGGGTTGGCGCAGGCACCACAATCGACGTCCGAATCCCGCAGGATACAACCGAAAAATCACAAAAAATCGGCAAAACCGCCGCCAAGCGTTTGGAACATTTTGAATTGGACGCCCTTTCCGCAAGCAAAAAATTCTCCTTCGTTCCGAAGCCAATGCCCTACGGCCGTGTACTTCTGGTCGATGACGTTGAAGCAAATTTATTTGTCGCTAAAGGGCTTTTGGCATTTTACAGTTTGAATGTAGAGACCTGTATAAGCGGATACGACGCGATTGAAAAAGTCCTGGATGGCAATGAATACGATATAATTTTTATGGACTATATGATGCCCGGGTTAAATGGCATGGAAACTATGAACAAGTTACGCGATATGAAATACGGCTCACCCATCGTCGCACTTACGGCAAACGCACTTATCGGCAATGCCGAGAAATTCATTTCGGCGGGGTTTGACGGATTTATCCCAAAACCAATAAGCACAAAGCAGCTTAACGAGACATTAATGCGATTTATCCGAAACAAACAAACGCCCGAAGTGCTGAAAGCCGCCGAGTCAGCCCAAAAAATCTCATCCGAAAGTTTGAACAAATTTCAATTGGACGGCGAAGTTTTGGCAAAACTGCGTTCGGATTTTGTACGACACAGAAAAAACACACTTGTTGAAATAAGCGAGGCCTTAAATTCCGGGGACATAAAGCAGGCGCATTTTCTTTCGCACACATTAAAAGGCAGTGCCGCGCTTATACACGAGACTACGCTTGCAAATGCCGCCGAAGTTTTGGAAAAGATGCTGAACAAAGACGAAATGCCTCCGCCGGACGCACTTGCAACGCTTGAGCATGAATTTGCGCGAGTAATCGATAACATAAAAAGCTTCGAACAGCCCCACTCCGATGCACCGGACAGAACTGATGCGATTGAATGTCTTAACACGCTTGAACCGATGCTTACACTTCGCAAGGCGCAATGCATAAACGAGCTCGATATTTTGCGGGATATTCCCGAAGCGGCCGTGTTCGTTCGCCAAGTTGAGAACTTTGACTTCGCGGCGGCATTAGGCACTTTGCCCGTATTGCGGGATATTTTGGACGAATAGAGGTCAAAACACCATGACAAATGACATATTAAACAGGCTGCCATGCATGGCATACCAATGTACATACGAGCCGGATAATTTTCCGTTTACATTCGTAAGCGATGGTTGCGAAGCTCTTACCGAATATAATTCAGAAGAACTCACAGCAAGCGGATTAATAAGCATAATACACGAGGACGACATACAAAAACTGAAAAAGCTACTCGAAGCGACGCTTGCGGCGGGACATCCTCTGGAAGTCTCTTTTTGGATTTCAACAAAATCGGGCGGAACGAAGCGCGTCTTATCACGAAGCCATGTTCTTGAGGTAAACGAAGACGGCGACCCGCACGTCATAGAAGGAATTTTGACA
>WRHA01000235.1 GCA_009783395.1 Defluviitaleaceae bacterium | reverse complement strand
TAAGTGACGTAGGGGTCGTCCATGTCGGCCCAAAAGCCGACGCGCTCGCTCATCTCGCGCCACAAGCCCTCGTACTTCCAAACACTTTCCTTGCACTTTTTTATAAATGGTTCGACGCCATATGTCTCGATTTCAGGCTTTCCGCTTATGCCGAGCTCTTTTTCGACTTCCAGCTCGACAGGCAAACCGTGAGTATCCCAGCCCGCCTTGCGCGGCACTTTATAGCCCTTCATCGTTTTATATCGCGGAACAATATCCTTGACTGTGCGGGTAATAATATGTCCGATATGCGGACGGCCGTTTGCCGTCGGAGGCCCTTCGTAAAACATAAAAAGAGGCGCGTTTTTGCGAAGTTTTATGCTTTGGGCAAAAACATCGCGCTCGCGCCATAGGTTTAGTACGGATTTTTCTCGCTCTGCAAAATTTAAACTCGTGGAAACTTTTTCGTACATAATAGAATTTTCCTCTCAAGTTGATTGAGAGGATTATATCAAATGCTTGTGATTTTATCAAAATCGGTGCGGGTAGTGACACTACCCGCACCGATTTGCAAAAATATTTTGTCGAATGTTGACAGTGGAAAAACAGCATGGTACACTTCGCCGCAAGATAACGAAGAATCCAACGCTATAATTTGGGGGTTTTGATGGTGAAAAAGAAGCTTACACTACTGATAATTGATGAAGACGCCGAGTTGCGCAATGCGTTCAAAAGCCATTTCGAAGAGTTTAAGGAATTTGATGTGCTAAACCCTGTATGCTCGGGCGATGAAGCTATTGCTGTCATCGAGAAGCAAAAGCCCAATATAGTTATTATGGATTTGATCCTCCCCGTATTTGATGGAATGTATATAGTGGATTACATTTCCGAGAAAATGAACAGGTATAATCCCGTCATCTACATGCTGTCAAATATGGGATCCGCAAAAACCGCAACAATGCTTAACGATTGCACCGCTGTGAAATATTACAGCATCAAGCCGGTACGCCCGCAAACGGTGGCTCAAAACTTATTCCGCTTGATAAAGGCTTCCAAGGCTGCTCCGGATGTAGCCCGCGACGTATATCGGCCGACCGATATGCTTGTTGAGGATTACCTCAAGAGCCTGGGGCTTCAATCCGGCTTAATTTCAACGAAATGCGCACGCGTTGCCATTGAAATGGGTCTTAAAGCGGGAAAAAACGAACGGGTTGGCATGATGGATATGTATCGTAAAGTGGGGCAAGTTTTTACCCCTGTGATTTCATCGGTGGCTGTTGACCGTAATATACGAAGCGTAACTTCTCGCGTTAAGAAAAACTGCTCGCCCGTTTTTGAAAAATTCTTTGCATCGTGTTGGAGTAATGGCGACTATCATCTGTGTAACAGCGTGTTTATATGGGAATCGGTTGACCTGCTGAAACGTTGGATTTCGGAAAATCCCGACGGCAGAGTATTTGGTAATTAGGAAACTTAGGGGCAATAACATATGAAGGGTGTGGATTGTTGAATCCACACCCTTTTTCCTACATAAATGGATTTACATTGTTTATTTCGTTTAGAATTTGCGTACTTGTGATGCATTCGCTTGCATTGTTAATTAAAGCTTTCGCAGCTGATTGTTTGTCTCGTTCATGGTTGGCATATAAATAAATGAAAATGTTCGTATCGAAGAAAGCTCTACCGTTCATTTGCTTCCTCCTTGTCAAACTTCCATCATGAATATTTTTTGGGTTTTCAGAGGTCTCCCCGAAACTTAGGAGCGGATTTCGGTAACTTAGTTAAAATCGGTTGAAAGCGAATTTTGAGGTAAATATAATACAAATATAGTCGCTGTCGCAAGGAGGTATGCGCGTGAAAATAAATATTAACATTGATAAAAACTATGCTGAAACAGAAATAACAATAAACTGTGCCGTTATGAGCGACGAGCTGGAAAAGGTTATCGCAAGGCTTCGCGCTTTAAATTTCAAGCTGACCGGCACAAAAGACGGACATACACACATCTTGGATGCAAGCCAAATTTTGTATATCGACACCGTGGATAAAAAAACATTCCTTTACACAAAGTCGGCGGTGTATGAAACAAATTTGAAACTTTACGAGCTGGAAGAAAATCTGTCAACAAGTGATTTCTTCCGAGCGGGAAAATCCAGCATCATCAATTTCAATAAAATTAAATCGATAAAATCGGACATCGATGGAAGGATTGTTGTTGTTATGGAGAATGGTGAAAGACTGATTGTTTCAAGGCAGTATGCAGAGTTTATTAAAAATAAATTAGGGAGGGCGTAATTGTGAACGAGAAAAAAAGTTTTTTTAAATCTTTTTACCAAAACCTGGCGTCATGTTTTACCTCATCAATAATGGGGATTACTCTTGCGAGAATGGCATTTTCGGAAATGATGAATGACGGCTTGTTTCGGCTAAACGAAGGGCTTCCGTTTGAGGGAATTTTGCAATTTTTTCTGTGGTCGTGCATCCTGAGCGGATTAACAGTGGTTTTAACAGAGGACATTTGGTTTGGTAAGGTGATGTTGCTGTGGCGATTGGCTGTTTTGATGCTTTTGGCTGTTGCCGTCAGCGTTGGGTTTGCCATAGTGTTTCGCTGGTTTCCGACGGATCTTTGGTATGCATGGGCAGCTTTTATGGGATTTTTCACTGTGGGCTTCGGCTCGGGACTTGTCGTTGCAGTAATAAAAACAAAAAGAACGGACAGGCGGTACAATAAACTGCTGTCTGATTATAAATCCAAACAAAAGGAGGGCTTGCAATGATCAGTATGAATAATATTGTAAAAAAATTTGGTTCGCAAACAGTGTTGTCGGAGGTATCCTTTGAGGTCAAGCAAGGGGAAATGTTCGGGCTTTTGGGTCGTTCCGGCGCGGGCAAAACCACAATTATCAACATCTTAACCAACCAATTAAAACCCGATGGCGGCAGTCACAAAATCGGCGTAACTTCTTATGAAACGGGGCTTATGCTGGATGAAGACGGGCTGTACGACAGGCTTTCGTGCCTTGATAATCTGCAAGTTTTTGCAACCATTTATGGGATTTCGGACAAAAATTCCAAAGACGCTTTGGATAAAGTAGGGCTTGGAGAATCTGCAAACAAGGCGGTAAGTCAGCTTTCAAAAGGTATGCGCCAGCGGCTGGCACTTGCCCGCGCCATTTTGCACAACCCAAAGGTGCTGTTTCTGGACGAACCGACCGGCGGCCTTGACCCAAATACCGCACAGGGGATTCACAAACTTATCCAAGGTTTGCAAAAGCAGGGCGCAACCATATTTTTAACAACTCACAACATGGACGAAGCAGTTAAACTGTGCGACCGCGTTCTGCTTTTGCACAAAGGTAAAATTGTAGAGCAAGGCGTACCAACGGAAATTTGCGAACGGCACGACGCTGTAAAAACCGTGCCGGATTTGGAAAAAGTATTTATCAAAATGACCGGGGAGGGTTTGTCATGAAAAGTGTACAGGCGATTTTTGTAAAGCAATCAAAGGATATGATCAAGAATTTTTCGGTGCTTATTATGTTCGTAATTTTTCCGCTGGTGGCATTTGTTATGACGCATTTTGTAGCGCGGGGCAATTACGACATTCCCGACACAATGTTTACAACCATGATGGCGAGTATTTTTTCGGGTATGGCGTTGATTCAGGCCGCTTGCGGTGTTATTGCAGAGGACAGGGAAAAGAAAAGCATACGCTTCTTGGTAATTGCAGGGGTTAAGCCATTGGCGTATTTGGCGGGAATTGGCGGCGTAATCCTTATTGCAAGCCTTATTTCGTCACTTGCCTTTGGTTTCATAGGCGGCTTTGCACGGGATGAATTTATTGCCTTTATGTTGGTAATGATGTCGGGGGCAATTGCGTCAATAATCCTTGGTGCAACCATAGGCGTTTATGCAAATAATGCACAAGCCGCATCGGGATTGAGTTTGCCTTTTGCCGTAATTTTGGGGTTTGCCCCAATGGTGGCGCAGTTTAACGAGCGAGTGGAAAGTTTTGTGGGATTTTTTTACACACAGCAAATAAACGTAGTGGTAAATGATTTCACCGCAGGGCTTGCACATCCGCTTACCGTAATATGGCTAAACATTGCCGTACTGGCAGTCCTGTTTATACTCGCATATGCAAAAAAGGGTTTAGGCAGCTAAAAGCACGCCAAGCGTGCATTGAGCACCGTGGACATCTGTCGGAAGGCGACATTACGTCTCGAAGCCGGATACAAACTTCCGATCTATAAAAAAAGCTCTTCTCCGTTACTTCGAGAAGAGCTTTCTTTTTTAGACCCGGAAAACCGTATCCGGCTTCGAGACGAACATGTCGCCTACCACCGGATGCCCACGGTGTTCATCGCACGCTTGGCGTGCTTACTTCTATTGTTCTGGTTTCTTCGTTCCAATTAACTTCTGCGCCGAAGAATTCGGAGATGAAGCGTAGCGGAACCATTGTTCTGCCGTCGATAATTTGTGCGGGAACATCCATGCCCGGTGCCATTTCGCCTATTGCGAAGGTTAGCACCCGTCCATCATACACGATCGTTACTTGGCGGGTTGCATCATCCCAGTGAATCACCGCGCCAAGCATGTTTGCTATGAAACGCAAGGGAACAAGCGTCCGACCGTCAACAATTACCGGAGCAACGTCCATTATGAAGAGAAGGTTGCCTGTTGTGCCGCACAAAATATATTGCGAGTCGACTTGCAGCAGGAAATATCTGAAGTCATCGACTTCGTCGCCCGGCTCGTCGTCGTCACGCGTCAACTCGTCAATTTCATCCGAGTCCGGTCGTACAACGGGCGGCCTCGGTTGAAGCGGGGGAAGCTCGGGACGTGATGATGGAAAATCGCCGCCGCCGCCGCCGCCGGGAAGTGTGGCCGTGGGGCATGTGCAGGGATAGTTTCCGCAGTTGGGGCAGGG
>WRHA01000234.1 GCA_009783395.1 Defluviitaleaceae bacterium | reverse complement strand
GAGTGTGTACAATGCCTTATTTCGATACCGGGGGTGATGCATCCGGGTTGTAATTCCACCGACCACGCGCCCCAATCGTGCGCTCTTGCTGGTAACAGGTATTCTCTTTCCGTTGCGGCATCTTCGCAATCGCAATTCGGGCGAATGCAAGAACGAGTGCGATATTCCGGCGTGAAGCATGTTGCCGGAATGGGAATGCCCCATTCTCCCCAATCTGGACCTAATGGCGGAAGAACCACACCGTCAGGGTTATCGTCTCCGCACACGCTACATCTACCGGTTGCAAGACCGGGCTGGCGACACGTTGCGTGAATTACAATCGTATACTCGCCAGGAGGGAAGGAATGTCCTGCTGCATAAATATTACGTGTTTCAAAATCGTTGCAATCATCACGAGTGCAATGCCGCGTTTGTATTCCGTGGCGCACACAAATTGAGGCATTAGGGTCAACATACGTTGTTTCACTCCAGTTACCCCAAATATGTGTAAGTGCAGGAAAAATATCCGTTTCTTCGATACCGCAGCTGCTACAGGTTCTTCTTATGTGGCCATCTTCCGTACAAGTTGGCGATGCTTCGCTAACCACCTGCATATTGTGACCGGAAGCAAGGGGATAGTATCTGTCTACGTGGTCAACATTTGCACAAAGCCGCGGATGAACGCAGGTGCGTGTTGTTCGACGAATGCCGTCTGTGACGCAGGTCACGGGCTTAATTTCATACTCGTCACCCCAAGGTGTCATTTCGCAATTCCAACAAAACATTTGGGGGAATTTAGGCTCCGAACCATCTCCTGGTGGCAAACCGTAAGTAAAATGAACTCTGAAAAAGCTTTCAAAAGCATGTACGCTATTATGTGCATTACCTAAATCTCCACTAAACTCGACCTCGCCATTCGCATTTGGTTGCGAAATACTTGCAAAATTTGTATTGAAAAGTTCTCCTTGCGGCCCTCCGGCAACTCCGCGTACTCTTATAAACGTTCCGTGAGCCGGTACATTCACATAAACAACATCTCTCGAACGCACCTCTGGAAGTGGCGTGGGCGCACCAAGAATGTACAAATCGTCAGGGTCGTCAAGAGCAAAGCGAAATTCAAATTCCAAAGTTCCCGGAATATTGCCCGGAACGCCAATGGGGGTAGGATTTCCATTGGCGTCAACAAATGCAACATCAAAAGAGATTCTTAACTCCCACAAAAGCCGACCATTACCATGTACAACATGATTCCCATCCTGCTCAACGGGAGTTATGGTTGCGCCGCCGATTCTTGTCGGAAAACCCGCAGAATGTTCAGCCCTAATCAAGTCTCCGAAATTCACATCGGAAGTTGGCACTAGGTTCATCATGCTATTTGCGGCTTCCATTTCTTCTATCATTGCCGCGAGGACTTCGGGCAAGTCAGCAGCTGAAAGAGATACCAATTCACCTTCAATGTCTCCACCGTGACTATGGTCGTCGGTGCATACACCGCTCGAACAACAGTGTTCCACCTGTGCAGGAATGCCTTCCGCTAATACTGATGAACTGAACAAACTAGACCATGGCGCATCTACAATCGGCGAAATCACCATTACCAACGCAAGAAATACGGCCGTCGATTTTTTGACGATTCCTTCAATATTCATTCTAGTCACCTCGCCATATTTTTTTCGTGCTGTTTTTCAAAACTCATCAGCTTCATGGATTAATTTATCGTAAATGAAATCAATTTACGTTGTGCAACGTATAAAGCCGCAATACATGCGCGTTTGTATTGCGGCTTGACCAGATTTTTGACCATGTTCAAAATTTTTATTGGTAAAGCGCAGCCAAAGATTCCATGCTCTTGCGCTTATGCTCATCCATCGAATGAGCGTATTTTTTGAGAGTAATCACCGCCGATGAATGCCCAAGGATTTCACTAAGCGTTTTTATGTCGAAACCGTTTTCTAATGCCCGCGTTGCAAACGTGTGTCGGGTGGCGGCGTGAAAATTCACCGATTTTATTTCGGCGACAATCAGCAGCTTTTTTAGGCGATATTGCATATTGCGCGGTTCTATGGGATTTTCGTTTCTTGAAATAACGTATGTGCAAGTTGAGGTTTCCCGATGCTCTTTCAAAAGCGAAATCAAAAATTCTGGCAAAGGGATGCTTCGATGTGACGAGTTGCTTTTCGGGGTGAGGCAGGCTATTTCCGTTTTTGTCGTGCCATCTGCATTTTTAATTCGTTGCAATGTGCGCCGTACATAAAGCATTCGGCGGTCGAAATCAATGTCGGTCCAAAATAACCCGCAAAGCTCACCGATTCGGATTCCCGTGTACAAACAAAGGATAATGCCCACGCGATTTATACTGTCGGACGATTTCGCTACCGACTCCAATCGCTTTTGCTCATCAACCGAAAGAACTGCAACCTCGGCAGGTATGCTCTTGGGTAATTTTACGGAAAAAATCTCATCTTGATGAAACGCACTCCTCAAGCCGTTTTTTAAGAAATTAAAAACGGACTGAACGGTTATTGCCGACAATCCGCTTTCCAGTTGCTTATCCACGAATGCCTGCGCTTTTTCTAATGTCATCTGACCGCAAGGCATATTTCCGAAATGAGGCGAAATATAATTTTCAAAATATCGCACATAAATTCCATGCGTTGAAGGTTTGACCTGTCCTTGTATCGAAGCAAGATATGATTTTATTTCGACCGATACGGAGCGGGATGCAGAATTTCCTTTCACCGCCTGAAGGGACTGCTTTGCCGCCGCCAACTTCATTTTAACATCCGCATAACTTCGTGCATAAACCGCACCATAGACAGCTTTTCCGTTGTCGTCGCGCCCTTTGATAAAGCGGGCTTCGTAACGTCCATCTTTACGCCTGTAAACGCCGCGTTCTTTTCGTGCCATAAATGTCCTCCCTGTTTTGACCAGAATTTTGACCATGTTCAGACAAATTATAAATCGTTTCTCCGACCACGCCATCCGCTGCATTCGAAGCTCCAAGGATTGTTACAGTTGTGTTACAATTTCACGCTTCTTGCCGCAAGATTAAGAAAAAATGCGTTTTATGAACTAAATTTTTGTGCCGGGCTTGTAATGGACATGAAGGCATGGTAAAGTATTCTGTAGGAATTTCAAAGAATCCTAACAAGTGCGACACACTTGTATTCGTGCGTCTTGGATGATTGAGCGCGAAGGGGCAGTTGTGCAAACGTTATTGCGAACACTTGTTCCGTTTTAAGGTTGACGTAAATTGATTTCATTTACGATAAAATTTCAGGCAGCCGAGGGGCTGTTTTTTTGTTGGAAATTTGCAACACCCTCAAAGTTGACTTGGTTGTAGCCCTAAAGGAGTTGCAAGTCAAGCCCGTGGGCTACTGTTCAAAACACACCCTCAGATTCAAAGTAAGGAAAGAATCGGAGGTGTCTTTATGCAAGAGTTAGATTTCAAGGCAATAGGAAGCCGAATTAAAAGTCAACGTGAATTTCTTGGTTTCACGCGAGACCACCTGTCAGAGCAATTATCGGTATCGGTGAATTTCTGTCGGGACATTGAAATTGGCGCGAAGGGAATGTCAATTCAAACACTTGCCAAAATTTCATCCATATTGAAACTGCCGTTGGATTACATCGTATTCGGAACAACTCCAAACAGCGACGCTACGCCACTACTGCTTATGCTTCATTCCTGCAAACCTGAAAAGCGCAAATTTGCCGAAGAAATTTTGAAAACATTTTTGTTGGCGATGGAATAAAAAAGACCCGTATTTTGGTGTTCTGGTCGAGTTTATGAATTTCAGTATGTATCGCTTCCTATTATATAGCACATTTTTGGCGTAGCTTTTTCCGCGACCACATATCCCCCCAGCGGGTTAAATTAAAGTTTGAAGGCTTTTCACGCAATTTTACGTTAAAAGTTGGCGGTTTAGGGCATAATATTATCGATTGGGGATAACGCTGAAGGTGAAAATATTTTATGGACGAATACAAACAATGGCTTACCGGCTTTGGTGCAAGGCTTCGCGCCGAAAGGGAACGGCAAGAAATAACTCGTATCGTATTAGCAGAGCGGATAGGCACTAAGCCCGATTACATTTCACAAATGGAGCGCGGCGATAAATCTCCAAGCATGAAAACAATGGTCAGCCTATTGTCCGCATTGAATGTTTCTCCCGACTTTCTCATGACTGACCCATCCAAAAAAAATGACGACATGGAGCGCATTCTTGACAAATATTCGGGATTCGTAAAGCAGCTTGACGCAGGTGTGGCTTCTTCATTGTATGAAATCATGCGATTTTCAGCGAAATTTATAAAGCCTGTCGAGGTGTAGTCCAACAAAATAAAGTTGCCGCACCGCCACGCAAATAGCGGTGGCGGTGCGGCTTAACAAGTCAGAACTGAACAAATGCGATTTTTACTTATTTACAGCATCCTTGAGCGTTTTCCCAACCTTGAAACGCGGTGCTTTTGATGCGGCAATTTTCATAGGTTGACCGCTCTGCGGGTTTCGTCCCTCGCGCTCGGCACGTTCCACCACGTCAATTGAAATAAAGCCCACAAGTTGAACTTTTTTACCATTAACCAGCGCGTCGGTTACGACACCTTCGAATGCTGATAAAAATTTTTCGGTGTCTTTTTTCGTTAAGTTCGCCTGTTCTGAGATTGCCGTAATAAGTTCTTGCTTGTTCATTCGACCACTCCTGTGTTTTTGTGAATTTACCTGTAATTATATAACATTGTTGGCATTTTGCATATAAAATCCGACACGCATTTTCAACTCCCTGTGCTTTGCGTAACGGAACATTTACGCCATTTCATTGCTTAAACTTTCTGCGAGGTCAAATTTGCGGGGTCAAACTCTACCCTCTACCTTGACCCCGCAAATTTGACCTCGCAAATCCCTACGAAGGCGGTAAATTCCAC
>WRHA01000233.1 GCA_009783395.1 Defluviitaleaceae bacterium | reverse complement strand
CCGCCGCTACTGTTTCCTCCGCCGTTGCCGCTGTTGCTCCCGTTTCCTCCGCCGCCTGTTTCGGGAAAAACCCAAACCCCCGGAGCATGATGCCCGGGAACCCAAACCCGTTCATAAGAACCATCAACCCAAACCAATTCGTATCCCCCCTCAACCCAAATCTGCCGATACGCGCCGGGAACATAAATCTGCTCATACATGCCCTCGACCCAAATCTGTTCATACGCACCATCAACCCAAACCTGTTCGAAACGACCCTCGATATACTCGCCGTCGACATAGTGTCCCTCGATATATTCGCCATCGATGTAATGCCCTTCAATCCATTCGCCGCTTACGTAATGACCGGGGATATACTCGCCGTCGACATAGTGACCGGGGACGAGCTCCCGAATAATTTCACGGTCGACTTCGAGCGTGACGCTTTGGATAAGCAGTTGATTCAGCGTTCTGTTTCCGATAATTTCGTCGCCGGGATGCAGAATATATCCGCCGATCGTTGTTTGAAAATCGGCAATCCTTTGGTTTCCGCCCCTGCCTTGATGAAATTCGCCGGTAACATTGAAGTTTAAAGTGTTGATATCAAGCTGTTCGCCGCCCCTGAACACGACTATTTGCCAGCCGCTGTTTGCACCCGTTCCGCCAAGATTTCGGAGAAAGACATTTATCCCGTCGACACTTGCAATCAGTTCGTTGGTGGAGCCGGAGCTGTGCCATTCGTTTGGGGTTGATCTGTATGTGTAAATTCCGCCGCCGGAATAGTGCCATCTGTCCGGAATCCAAACCTGCTCATGCTTGCCCGGCGTCCAAATTTTTTCGTACGTGCCGTCGACCCAAATTTGTTCATGCGCACCTTCGACCCAAATCTTCTCAAGCGCACCCTCGACCCAAATTTGTTCGTACCGGCCTTCAATCCAATCGCCGTCGACATAGCGGCCGGGGATGTAATCGCCATCAACAAAATGCCCCTCGACGAAATCGCCGTCGACATAATGCCCTCCGATATAATCGCCGTCGATATAATGCCCGGGAATATACTCTCCCTGAATCCAATGTCCCGGAACATACTCGCCGGGGATATACGTGCCTTGATTCATTTCCTATCCCTCCGAAATAAAAATTCCCCCTTGCAAAACCTGTCTCTTCTACGAGAGTTTGCCCAAGAGAAATAAAATAATTCGCAACGCGGTCCCTATGCGACAAATGGTAGCCCCGTCCCTGCGCAATAAACGGCTCTGAATTGTCAGGCTTTTTCGGTCGACACCTTGAAACTTACCCTGCAACACACATAGGAACAATGCCCGTTTCCCTGCACAATGAATTCATTCGCGCGAAGGTGCTTGGGGCAAAGTTCCGATTCGGACGTCCGAATTTTTTTCAATGCTTAAAAACAAAAAAACAAACCACGACAGGCAAAAAGCGGTGGGATGAAGAGCATCCGAGGCGTACCGCGTTTTGTTTGCTACGTGGTTTTTTTGACTTTCATGCGGTATTATGAGCGTGGAGGTGTAATATTTTGAAACTTCTCATAGTTGAAGATGAACTGTCGTTACAAGGGGCACTGTACAGAGGATTTCACAAGCTCGGGTTTTTGGCGGATGCCGCGTCCGACGGTGAAGAAGCCTTGCATTTATTTTTTTCAAATAATTACGCCCTCGTCATTCTAGACCTTAATATGCCGGTTCTTCAGGGCATGGACGTATTGTCTAAAATTCGCGAGGAGAACAAGGACATTCCTGTGCTTATTCTGTCGGCAAAGAGCGAAATTGAGGATAAAATCGAAGGGCTCGACAGGGGCGCGAACGATTTCCTTGCAAAGCCTTTTCACTTTTCCGAGCTTGAAGCAAGGGTTCGCGCACTACTGCGACGCAGCTTCAAAACCGGCGACAGTTTTATTCAAATTGAAAATGTAAAAGTAGACACATCATCAATGAGGCTGTTTGTGTCGGATAAGGAAGTTGCGCTTGCAAAAAAAGAGTACAGAATAATCGAGTATCTGTGTTTGCGCCGCGGGGAAACAGTGTCCGCAACCGAAATTATTGAAAACATATGGGACAACGACGCAGAAAACGCGCATGAATCCCTCAAGGTGCATATATGCAATCTCCGAAAAAAAATCCCCGAAGGATTTATAAAAAACATGAGGGGGCGTGGCTATTATGTGGAATAGATTGTCTCTTCGGGCAAGAATAACCGTTTTAACTATGCTCGCGCTTTTTGTTTCTGTGGCGGCGTTGACTTATGTTTTCAATCTTAATGTTTCGCATTTTGTTCAGACACCTACAATGGTTAGCTTGGACGAGATTGAAATAACCCTAAGGCATGATATGCTACCGGAAGAGCTGGAAGTCCATGTCCCGATTCCTCCGGATGTTGACGTAATGGAACTGCTCTACATGAACCCCGGCGCGAGAGATGAATTTAGAACATACAGTATTGTTATCACCGCTGTGTTTGTGGTTATCGGTGCTTTTGTTGCTTACATAATATCTGTGCAGTCGCTTAAACCCGTCAAGGATTTAGCTGAAAAAATAGAAGATACAGACGCAAACAATTTAACTTCATTCATCGAACCGCCGCAAAGCAAGGACGAGCTTGCGCAGCTGGCACGCTCCTTCAATAACATGCTCGGCAAGTTGAACCGCTCGTTTGAGCAACAAAAGCTTTTTGCGCAAAACGCCGCACATGAGCTAAAAACCCCATTAACAGCCATTCTTACAAACATTGAGGTTCTGCAAATGGACGAAGAGCCGTCGTATGAGGAATATAAAGAGGTGGTTGATACCGTCAAGGCAAACACCGTGCATCTTATTAAACTTATTGACGGATTATTGTTGCTTAATGCTGTTGCAAACGAAGCGGACCGGCAGATTTTCGGCGGGAGGGAAATTTTCATAAAAATCATCAACGAGTTGGATGCGGAAATAAAGAAGAAAAATTTAAGCGTTGAAATAATTGGAGATTGCCGCATACGTGGTGACGAGGTGCTTTTAACGCGGGCTTTTCAAAATTTGGTTCATAATGCTGTTCGATACAACGTGGAGGGCGGCGTTGTTAAAATAACCCTATTCGAAGAAAGCATAATCATCGAAGACACAGGCGTGGGCATCCCCGAAAACTCTTTGAAAAATATATTTGAACCGTTGTATTGCGTGGACAAGGCTCGTTCAAGAAAACTGGGCGGGCATGGCTTGGGATTGGCGATAGCCAAGAGTATTCTTGAAAAAAACCATGTAAAAATCAACATAACGAATAAACCCACCGCAGGCATAAAAATATTTCTAAAACTTGCCAAAATTTAACCATTACTTAACCTTCCATCCTGTATAATGACTTCGCAAGCCGTGAGTCCATAGGGTGAAAGGTTATTTTATTTGTGGAAATGAGGCTGCTATGAAGCGTTTGCTCAAAAAGGCATTAGCAATTTCTCTTGTGTTTAGCTTGGTTGTCGTGCTTGGGGCTTCTGTCGTGCCGGCTGAACCCAACGACGATGCGGGAATACATATCGAAATCGACGTGTTTTCCTCAATTACCGATATGCCAACCGAACAACAAGAGCAAATAGATAAAATGCTTGCAATAATGTACGAGAACGGCATAGACAATTTGCAGGACTTGTCTGTTTTTCTTCAAACAATAGTTCCGTATTCCTGCCCCGGCGGCTCCTGTGCCTTTATATCCGTCTGGGTCACAATTAACGGAGTGCGACGCCCGGCGAACATGTGTACAACTTGCGGCAGACTTGTTATTTTGCCGTAAATGTGCCGATTGCACGTCCGTCAGCAAGGCAAACCTAACAACCCGGTGGATTTTAGGCTCGTAGTTAACAAAACCATTTTACAAAGAGCGTCCTCGGAAACCGGCAGGCCTCGGAAGAGTTAGGAACTGAGGGTGCGACTTGGCGAAACGAATCGTTTCGTTTTTAGGGGGTGGTGCTTATGATTGTGGTGTAAGTTGCGTTGTGTAGGGTAGCGGGAACGGTAGAGTGCAGTCGCTCCGGGAACGACCCGCATATGCGTAATTATGCGGATGGAGTAAATGTCCGCGCATCCGTTACTCGAAACGGCGTGACGGAAGACATCAGTATTTCGGGGTGAAACCCGGTCACCATCTACCGCCCGGCAAAATTTCCGTCGAGCGGCAGAGCGAGTTCGTTGCCGTATGGCATCGGACTATGAATTTCGACGCAGATACAATTTTATAAAAACTTAAAAACTAAAAAAAGTACGGAAGGATTTGATTTTCATGAAAAAAAACACTTGGTAAGGTGCTTGCATTAACACTTGTACTTGTCTTCGCCATGTCACCCTCAATCATGGCATTCGATGCAGGCATATCATATGCCCAGAACTTTGAGGCAGAGCATATTGATGAAGAAAGTCAGTTTTCATATGCTCTCGAACGCAGCGAAGCAAGAATCGAGATTGACGAACTGGGAATAGAGGTTGCAGATGCCTCGAATCCGCTTTTCCAGCGAATAGTCAACGAGTCAAGCTTCCATGCGTTTGATATGCGCAGCCCCTCGCTATCTGTGCCTTTAGGGATAGTGCCGGAAACGGATTCTTTTGCATCAGAGGCAACAGATATTTCTGCTTTTAATGAAAATGTTTCAATACCCGATTCAAGTTTGGGTAGATGGTTACAAGGTAGGATAAGCACCCAAACTGTTTGGCATAGCTTTAATGCGCCTGCAAATAGGAGAATAACCGTTGGGCTGGAGTATTCAAGGGGGATTTATGACCTCCATCTTTTCCGTCGCGTAGGAAATAATCTCGTTCCAGTTGCTGTTTCTTGGGTTGGCAATATTCATCTTTGGTTAGCGCGATTCCTTCGCGGGATTCTGTTCGCAAGGCTTCGTACTCGGCGTGGGCTTTTTTTGCAACGTAAAACTGCTTTTGATA
>WRHA01000232.1 GCA_009783395.1 Defluviitaleaceae bacterium | reverse complement strand
ACCGCCGCGACCTAGAGGGTCGCAAGGTTTTTTGCGACGAAGCAGTGCGGCAAAAAGACAAGCCCAAACAGGCAAGTTATTTCCGGACAGTTCCTTAATGCTTAAGCAAGAGCCGCTTCAAGTTTGTTCAAATCGCTGAGCGGAAATAAATGCAGAAGCTCCTTGTACTGATTCTGCGTAAGCTCCTCGGACTCTACATAAATTCGGATTTTTTCGTCGGTGTTCGCGCTTTTGAAGCGCGTTTTAAGTCCCTCAAATACTGATTTTTCCATTTGATATGTTCCTTTCCGTAGTTCGCATTAAGGGTTTTCGGATGTCTGTGATTTTCTTCTGTCAAGCCCTTTTTTTAATTCGTACACAGACATTCCGAGCAGGAAAATTGCAAAACCCTTGCGGAGGTAGTTTGCATCAATGTTTACGGCGATTAGCGCGCCTGCGATTGTGCCGGGAATCGCCCATAAGATTAGGGGAACAATACCCTTTTTTTCGATATTGCCCTCTTTTTTGTGGACGCGCAGAGCGATTAGGGCAGTTGGAATATAATAAAGTAGGTTTATATTTTGCGCTTTTTGCTGGGGTATATCGAGGAGAATGGTTAGCGCGGGGATTAAAACAGCTCCGCCGCCGATGCCCATTCCGCTAACGATTCCCGATGCAAAACCTACGACGATATACCAAATCCAGGTCATAGACAGTCCAAATTTCGCGCAGTTAAGCTAGTCATGACAAAAGCATCCTGATTGCTCCGGCGGCAAGAAACAGCCCAAACAATATATTAAGCCACCACGAAGCAAGCTTGTTTAAAATTTTTGCCCCGATAACGCCGCCGCATACGCCTCCCGCCGACACAAGCGCGATTATTTTCCAATCGACATCCACTCCCCAAATATAAATCCCCGCACTTATAACGGACAACGGCAAAATTACCGCAAGCGCGGTTGCGTGCGATTTATGTGTTTCGAATTTAAAAAATTTTTGTAATGCGGGAACAAGCAAAGTGCCTCCGCCCGCACCAAACAACCCGTTAGCAAATCCAACAATAAGCCCAATCGGAATAAATTTACTCTTTCGCACCACGCACCCACCTTTTTTCCAAGCGTGCTTATTTTGTGCAAATTACTATTGACTTATTCATAGTTTATGTCGATAATTCTTTAAAGGGAGTTTTTTAAGCCATGGAGGCGATATTATGTTGACAAGCGTATTTTATTACAGCATTTACAGACCATACATTGTAGGCAACGCCGGAGCGCGTGACGGGAGCTATGTCCCCCGAAAACAACGTATCGCGCAAGGCAACGAACCTGCCGGTCGCGTTTTTGTCCTCAACAAAGCACTGCGAAACGAAATTATTGACTATGCGCAATCTGTTTCAAACGGCGTAACAAGTCTGCGTGATGCAACAAAACGCGCCGCCGTTGATATGGAAAACTTTAACCGCAATGTACACAGAAACGGATATGAAAACGCGATTGAAAATATGGCGGACAATTTGGAAACATTTGCCGCACACTACAACGATTCCGCCGATTTTATGTATCAACAGTCTCACAGTACCGGGCTTCGCTCGTATTCCGGCGAAGTTATCGAAAATGTACACCAAAACAGCACACGCCTACTGATGCTTGGGCTGTCAATTTCCGACGAAGGTTCGATTGCATTTGACCGCGAGTATGTTTCCGCGCTTAGTCACGAAGCAGTTAACGTCGCAATCGGCGAAAACATCGGACTTTTCGAGGGGTTGCGCACATACACACAGCAACTTATGACCGAACCATTGGTCGAACACATGCGTTTCCGCGGCCTGAGCTATCACTACAACTACCGCATGGGAACAATGGAGACCGACGGTTACAGCCTAATCGAAGCAGGAATGATTGTGGACAGACGGGTGTAAGTGTTATGTGTACAATGGGAGGATTTAATTGTCACAGCAAATCATACTTGACATAATCCGTGAGGGTCTTTTAACTGTTATCCTAGTGGCGATGCCACCGCTTATAATGGGGCTTGTTGCGGGGCTTGTTATGGCTGTCTTCCAAACGGTAACAAGCATACAGGAGCCTACCCTTGCGTTTATTCCAAAGATTATAGCGGTTCTTCTTGCCATAGTTATTTTCGGGCCGTTTATGCTTAACCAGGTGACGCAGTATTTTATAAATTTGACGCAGAATTTTAATTATTTCATACATCCCGCGTTATTCGGGGGGTAAGCAATGGACTTAATCCCGCTTTTAATAGACTTTTTCAATAATATTGATGTGCTGATGCTTATTATGGTAAGGGTGTCGGCATTTCTTATTTTTCTGCCGGTGCTTTCGGCCATGAACATTCCGATGCAGGGTCGGCTTGTTTTTGCGTTTGTAATGTCAGCGGCAATCTACGCTGCCGATATTGTAACAATGGCAACGTATTACGATTCGCCTACCGGGTTTATTATGCTTATTCTTGCCGAGGTGATAACCGGTGCGTTGATGGGATACATCGTATTTTTTGTGTTTAACGCAATCCTTTTCGCGGGGCAGTTTATCGACTTCAGCATGGGTTTCGCGATGGTAAACGTACTCGACCCGGTGCAACAAATTCAAGTGCCGGTTATGGGTAACCTTTTGTCCATGTCGGCGTTTGCGCTCCTTATTGCCGCGGGTGGTTTGCATGAATTTATCCGAATTTTTTTTCACAGTTACTCGCTAATCCCGATAGGGACGGCTTTTGTTTTGGGCAACGCGCCGCTTGCAGAGTTTATGATGTGGATGCTTGTCGGCTTTGCGGTTTTGGCCGTGCGAATCGCACTGCCGGTTGTTGGCACATTGTTGATGATTGATGTATGTTTGGGCATCATGGTAAAGGCTGTGCCGACGATGAACGTGTTCGTTGTTGGTATGCCGCTGAAAGTTCTTGTCGGGCTGACTTTGGTTTTTTCCGTAATGATTCCCGGTCTGAGCGTAATTTACGATAATGTTTTCGGTATGGCACTTAACGGAATGGCAAGTATTATTGAGGGGATGTCTCCGTAAAATGGACCAGTATATTAGGCTGAATCTGCGCTTCTTTGAAGAAGGCAGCAGCGAAAAAACCGAAAAGGCGACGCCGAAAAAGCGAAAAAAAGCCCGCGACGAAGGGCAGGTTGCAAAAAGCCAAGAGGCTTCGACTGCGGCCATGTTAATCGTCGGCTTTTTTTCGCTTTCTCTTTTCGCCGCCGGAATTTTACGAGGAATTTTACGCATTTTTGAACATAACGAGAGTTTTTTTAGCCCCGACATGCTTGATAATTTTAATCAAACTGATATTTCGCGGCATGTAGCGTTTTTGCTTAGCCAGGTTATTTGGTTTGCGTTGCCGATGTTTATCGTTACGATTCTTGTCGGCATTGCGATAAACATGCTTCAAGTCGGATGGAATCCGACGGCAAAGCCCATGAAGCCGAAGTTTTCCAAGCTAAACCCGCTTAAAGGCTTTAAGCGGATTTTTTCGTTGCAATCGCTTGTAAACTTTGTAAAAAGTATGCTTAAAATGGCGGCGGTTGGTGCGGTGGTTTACTTGGTTTTGGTTAGCGAGCTCGACTCGATTCCCGCGCTTTTGGACATGCCGTATATTGAGGTTATTGGCTATGTCGGCAGTCTTGTTATTTCGCTTGGGCTTGCAATCGGTGCGCTTTACATCTTTATCGCGCTGTTTGACTATGCCTACACAAAATGGAAGCACGAAAAAGACATTAGGATGACCAAGCATGAAGTCAAGGAAGAATGGAAGCAAATGGAGGGTAATCCCGAAATTAAGTCAAAGATTAAGCAAAAAATGCGCGAAATTTCCATGCGTCGCATGATGCAAAACGTGCCCCAGGCTGACGTTGTTATCACAAACCCGACGCATTATGCCGTCGCGCTGAAATATGATATGCATGGCATGGGCGGTGCGCCGGTTTTGGTTGGTAAGGGCGTCGACTTTATGGCAAAGCGGATTCGCGAAGCCGCGATTGAGCATGATATCCCCATCGTTGAAAATCCGCCGCTTGCTCGCTCGCTTTATGCCGAAGTTGATCTCGACCAGGAAATCCCCGAAGAGCTTTACGTTGCGGTTGCGGAAATTATGGCCTATGTGTTCAAGCTAAAAGGAAAAGTTGCCGCATAGCGCGCGGCGCGCCAAGCGCGCAGTGGGAACCGTGGGCATATCTCGGTTGCTTACACATTCATCTCGAAGCCGGAGGCGGTTTGCCGGTGCTGAATAGGGTACTGTGGGTTTTTAAAACTTTATTTATTGTCCTTTCAATCGGCGTGCTTTTAATAAGCAATGAGCCGCTTTTTATGTTGGCGTTTGTTGTTGTTTACATACTTCTTTTTGTGCGAACTCTTATGACGCCCGGGCGTCGAAAAATGCGGCGTTATCTTGTTTTGGCGTACTCGGGCATTTTGGTTGCACAACTTTACATGATTGAGACTGTGCTTCAAAGCGGAACGGATATCGGCGTCCCCGAGTTTATTTTTCGACGCGTTTTGGGGCTTGTTATTATGTGTTTGCCGATACTTGTGGGACGGTTTGTTGGGTCGGTTAAATATTCGCACTACTATCTGCCGCCGACAGATGAAGCAGTCGGTATCGGCATTTCCGAGCTTCTTAACACCGCCGCGTCGGAGATAAAAAACAAGGCCGATTTTATCGGTGAATCGAAAAAAAAATTATGCTTTGAAAATGTCAGTGCGTTTGCGATGGATTTGAAGCGGCATAACCCCTTTCGCTATGTAAATCAAAAAAGTTTGCCGGACGAATATTTCCGAAGTGCGCGCGAAAGTTATTCCGACCCGAATATTTATATAATTATCTCAAAAACCGGCAGCCCTCCGTCGGAAATTTTATCCGTTTTTACCCAGAAGCAATACAATCACGC
>WRHA01000231.1 GCA_009783395.1 Defluviitaleaceae bacterium | reverse complement strand
GCCTCTTATCATGACCGACAAGCATATTTCGAGCGACGAAACGGTGAAATTTTTAACACGGCTGAACGACGACGCACTTGTAGAGTCTGTTTTAATGCGCTACAAACACGGCAATTCGGTGTGTATCTCAACTCAGGCCGGCTGCAAAATGGGCTGTAAATTTTGCGCAAGCGCGACGGCGTTTCAACGTAATTTGACCGCCGGCGAATACTGCTTACAGGTGTACAATGCTGATCCTGTAAAAAATGTCGTGCTGATGGGTTGCGGCGAACCGCTTGACAATTTCGATTCGACGCTTCGCTTCATCGAGCTGATCACGCACGAAAAAGGCAAAAACCTCAGCGCACGTCATATCACTGTGTCAACCTGCGGTCTTGTACCTCAAATTTACGCGCTTGCAGAGCATGGGCTTCAAATAAACCTGGCGATTTCGCTTCACGCGCCAACGGACGAACTCCGCACAAAATTCATGCCCATCGCAAAAAAATACCCTCTTGGCGAATTACTTTCCGCGTGTCGATTCTATGCAAAAAAAACGCACCGCCGAATCACATACGAATACGCTCTCGCCGCCGGACAAAACGACAGCCCCGACCATGCGCAAAAGCTTGCAAAAATTCTGCACGGTCAGTTGTGCCACGTTAATCTGATCCCGATAAATCCCGCACGCGGAGATTTCTCCCCTACCCCACCCCACGAAATAAAAAAGTTTGCCGCCGTGCTTGCAAAAAAAAATATTCCGGTAACTGTGCGACGAAACCTTGGAAGCGATATAAACGCCGCATGTGGACAACTTCGAGCAAAAAACGCAAAAAACACCAAAAAAACTTAAACATCTCTACAGATTGACCTCCCCCTCAAATTGTCATAGAATAAAAGCGACTCGGGGAGGGTAATTTTATTTGAGGGAGGAAATAGATGTTTAACAGTTTAAAAAGCAAAATCATCGTTCCGGCTGTTTTAATCATGGGAGTAGCAATGGCAGTTCTCGTTATTTTTTTAACGATTGTGTCTGCCAGCGTTGCTCGGGAGGCGGCAACCGACCTTTCCGAAACCTATGTAGAAGAACGGCTTTATGCGGCAAGCGAAGCGATAAAGGCATATCTCGCTTCGTACGAAAGGCAAACTTTTCTTGCCGCAAATGCGATGGGAGGATCTGCCGAGCTTATTGCCCTTATGGACGCAGGCGTTCGCGAGGACATTTGGCAATACGCATTTAACCAAAAAAACCACCTGGGCGTTGCAGAAATTATCATTGCCGACGCAAACGGCTACACCCTTGCCCGTTCGCATATGCGCGAACACGAGATGGAGGGCGGTGAAATCATCGTTCCTGCATACGGCGACGATGTTTCGCATGTACCGTCGATTGCTGCCGGCCTTCGTGGGGAACAACGCACGCTTTACACCCCAACCCCTACGGCTTACATGGTTATGACTACATCATCGCCGATAATGGACGGCGATCGGCTTCTCGGCGCAGTTGTAGTAAACTTTGTAATAGGAAGCTTCGGTTTTGTAGACCATGTTGGCGAAAGCTTTGGAGTAGATGTTACTGTTTTCCGTGTTGATGGGGAAACGGGCGACGCAATTTCTGTTGCATCAACGCTTATTCACCCCGAATTCGGTACGCGTGCAGTGGGCACAGCCGCACACCGCGAAAATGTTACGGATCCCGTAATCGGACAAGGTCGGCATATTATTTTGCAACTTGACGTTTTTGGCATGTTGCCATATATCGCCTACTATTTCCCGCTTCCGGGCATCGACGGAAGCCCGAACGGTATGTTCTTTGTAGGAATTTCACAAGTGCACGCACAGGAAAGAACCGCCGCACTCGTCAGTGAATTGGTTACCGTTTTAATCATCATTTCGGCGGCCGCCGGTCTTGTTTGCACAATAATCGCCATATTAACGTTGCTTCCTATAATAATAAGATCGTTGCGGCCTATCGACAGGCTCACAGATAATGTCAGAAACGTCGCGTCGGGCAATTTCAGCATTAACATGGACAGCCGTTTTTCACGCGACGAACTCGGTCGACTGACCCTTGATATTTACGATTTGGTCAATGTAATCAAGTCGATGCTTGGCGACATGGTCGATTTCAACAGGGAAGCCGGAGTAAACGGCGACCTGGATTACAGGATTGATTCGTCAAAATATCAAGGCGCGTACAAGGAAATGCTTGACGCGGTTAATATTTACGCGGAAAATTCGTCAAATGACATACATTCCGCAATCAACGTTGTTCAACAAATTGCCGACGGCAAATACAATATTGGTATCCCCGCTATGCCCGGCAAAAAAGTCGAGCTTTCAAACGGTCTTAATGCACTGGATGACATTTTGCAAACATTTTTCACAGCGGTTATGTCCCTTTCCGATAACGCATCGAAAGGCAACTTCGACGTTTCCATCGACTCGTCAGACCTCAAGGGCGCGTGGGCAACGATGTTCAACGGCCTCAACGACTTTGTCGGAAACGTACAAGTGCCGCTCAACGAAATCCGCAGTGTGCTTAATCATGTTGAGCAGGGTCTGTTTGACGCGAAGGTCGAGGGTGACTATGCCGGCGATATTCTGGCGATTAAAAATGACCTTAACTCCGTAACTAACACGCTTGGCGCATATATCGCCGAAATTGACAAATGCCTCAGCGCACTTGCATCGGGCGACCTTACGTACAAGATGAACCTGCAAATGCGCGGCGATTTCAGCCGAATCGAGGCATCCATCCAAAATATAAGTACAAGCCTCCGCAGAACCATGCGCGATATTTCAGCCGCGTCCGAGCAAGTGCTTGCAGGTTCGAAGCAAATTTCCGCAAGTGCGACGGATCTTGCAAACGGTGCGTCGATGCAAGCGGAGTCGGTGCAAGAGCTTAACGACTCTATCGACAGAATCAATACGCAAACGCGCCAAAATGCCGCAAACGCCGAAGAAGCAAACAACCTTTCAAACAAATCCACACAAAACGCTCAAGAAGGCAACGACGCAATGAAACAAATGCTTGACGCAATGATTCAAATTAAAGATTCGAGCAATAATATTTCGAAAATTATTCAGGTCATTCAAGACATTGCGTTCCAAACAAATCTTCTCGCGCTTAACGCCGCTGTTGAGGCGGCGCGGGCGGGCGAACACGGCAAAGGTTTTGCGGTTGTGGCCGAGGAAGTGCGCAGTCTTGCCGCACGCAGCCAAACCGCCGCAACAGAAACAACCGACCTCATTGCCGACTCGCTTAAACGCGTTGACGTGGGCAGTGGCATCGCAGGATCCACCGCCGAAGCATTGGACACAATCGTGATAAACGCAAACGAGGTGCTTCGAATTATCGCGGGCATTTCGGCATCCTCAAGCGAGCAGGCCGAAGCAATCGGGCAAATTGGTGCGGGCATTGCGAGAATTTCGCAAGTAGTTCAATCAAACTCAGCCGCATCGGAAGAAACCGCCGCAACCGCCGAGGAGCTTACCTCGCAAGCAGACCTGTTGCAAGGTTTGGTCGGGTACTTTAAAGTATAGCACGCCAAGCGTGCACTGGGCATCGTGGGCATCTGTCGGCAGGCGGCATTACGTCTCGAAGCCTGATGCTGTTTCCCGGTCTAAAAAAAGAGTCGGAGAGTGTTACTCGCCGACTCTTTTTTTTGCGCCGTTGTTTTTTTGGAGGCGCGATTTTTTACCCTTTTCTTTTTTGTAACAAAGTGGTAGTATTGCAAAAACCCCCTTTGGAGGCACGAATGGTTTTTTATTACACTCGAAGCGGAAAAACAAAAATTTTCGCCGATGTTTTGGGAAACGTTTTGGGGCAAAATGTTTGTGAATTGCAAAGTGATTTAAATAAAAAGGGCGGATTGGGCTTTTTGTTCAAAGCCCTTCCTTTGGCATTTTCGGGCAAATCCTTTCCCGTTACAAACATGCCTGAAGGCGTGCCGGATGAGATTTATTTGTGCGCACCCGTTTGGGGCGGGAACATTGCCGCACCGGTAAAGTATTTTCTTGAAAATGCAGACATCAAAAATACAGTTGTTAATGTGCTTTTAACTGCGAGTATGCCCGTGGAAAAATACAAACAAAACGCAATGAATATCTTGAACAAAACTTCGTGCAGACCGGGTCGGGTTTTTATTTTTGCTACAGCGGACAAGGTTATGCCCGAGGCGGAAGCAATTAGTGAACAATTGCGGGAAATGCTTTAGTGTTGAAAATCGCGGTTCATACACTCGGTTGCAAGGTGAACCAATGTGACGCAGACGCGCTTGTTTCTGCACTTGTCGCCCGAGGATTTGTCGCATTTTCTACACGAGACTTTGACCAAGAAAACGCCGACGTTTTTGTAATAAACACATGCACCGTTACGCATGTTTCCGATAAAAAATCACGCCAAATGGTTCGCCGAGCGCGAAGGTTTAATCCGAACGCGGTTATTGCCGTGTGTGGATGCATGGTGAAAAGTTCGTCGATGCAAATTGAGGGCGCAGATTTTGTTTTCGATGCACGCAAGCCGGAGGATTTATTTGAACACATTAAGTCGCTTGCAGGGATAAATGTCTGCCCCACTGCCGTTACAACAAAAATTCGCACGCGATCCTTCATTAAAATACAAGACGGTTGCGACCGTTTTTGCGCATATTGCATAGTGCCGCATGTGCGCGGCGAAGTGAAAAGCCGTCCGCCGCATGAAATCCTTGCGGAAGCGGAAAATCTTGTCGCAAACGGTGCGCCGGAAATCGTGATTACCGGTATACAACTTGCCGCGTATGGGCAGGATATTAAAAGCGTCTCGTTGCCTGCACTTATCGAAAAAATTGCCGCAATACACGGGCGTCTGCGTTTAAGCAGCATTGACCCATGGGCTG
>WRHA01000230.1 GCA_009783395.1 Defluviitaleaceae bacterium | reverse complement strand
CCGCGCAATCCATCCCCCGCACACCCCGCCACAAAAATCATCGCCCCCAAAAGCAAACCGACCAGAAAACTTTTTTTCAACATGAAGAATCCCTCCGTATAGGTTTTTTATATTATACGAAGGGATAAAAAGAATTATGCCCTCCTACCGGTAGAAGGTGGAGGGCATATAAGGTGGTCGCTATATAAATAGGTCAAGTGTGTAATAAAACCGGGGGGGGATACCTGACCTAATACAGCCTTACAATTTGAAAAACGCAACCAATTTTTGAAGCAACTCGGCTTGTGACATCAACTGCTCGGATGATGCGGCGGTTTGTTCGCTTACGGCAGAGTTTGTTTGCACCACTTGGGAGATTTCATGCAAACCTTGCACGATTTGACTAATCGCCTCGGCCTGCTCCAGCGAGGCAGTGGAAATTGAACTTACAACTTCAAGCACTTTGTTGGCATTTTCTACGATTGTGTCGAGGGTCATGGCTGTGGAGCGAGCTATTTCCGAGCCGGAATCCACTGTACTTATGGATGTGTTTATCAGCTCGGTTGTCTCGCTTGCGGCCGACTGACTCCTCGCCGCAAGAGAACGCACTTCTTCGGCAACAACGGCAAAGCCCTTTCCGTGTTCGCCGGCGCGTGCAGCTTCAACAGCGGCGTTAAGCGCGAGAAGGTTTGTTTGGAACGCAATATCTTGGATCGTAAGAATAATTTTTGAAATATTATTTGATGCGTCCTTTATTTGATTCATCGCACTAAGGGTTTGTTGCATCGCCGCATTTCCTTCGCGGGCATTTTTCGTTGAAATACCGGAAAGATTGTTGGCGTCGCTCGCACTGGTCGCATTCGCACGGGTTTGTTGATCGATCAGGTTTATGGATGCATTAAGCTCTTCAACCGAGCTTGCCTGGGAGTTTGAACCGTTTGCCAAATCCGTTGCGGACGAGGAAATTTGCCTCGCACCGATAAGAACATGTTCGGATGCCTTGGAAATATCCCGCATCGTCTCATGAAGCGTAACGGAAATATTATTGAGCGATTCCTTAATTGCGTTAAAACTGCCGACATATTCGCGTGTAATTTCCGTTGTCAAATCACCGCGGGAAATCGCCGCCAAATCGCTTGTAATTTCGGTGATGTAACCAAGCAACGTTTCGTTGGTACTGTTGACGGCATTTTTAATTTGCAAAAAGTCGCCCTTATAATCGCCCGACACCGTTTTGCTGAAATCGCCGCGTGAGAGATTGTTCATTACATCCATGATTTCACCGACCGGTGCGTCCACCGCGGCGGCAATATTGCCCAATCCGATCATAATTTCGCGCCAGCCGCCTTCATATTTCTTCTCATCAATTCGATAACCCAGATCACCCAAAACCGACGCCGAATGTATCATGCCGTTAATCTCGGTGCTTACAGAGTTAAGGTTTAGCATAAGCTCGTCGACCGTATTGTTAAATACAACCTTCTTGCCCGGCATCTTTTTCATGTCGGCCTTGAAATCACCGTTGTTTACATTTTCCAACGCCTTGAGAATTGACAAGGTATCATTTATAAAGCCATCGGTAAGGGCATTGAGAGACACTATCATTTCATTGTAGCCGCCCTGATACTTTTGCGCGTCGATTCGATATTCGATATCGCCGTTTGTGTTTACTTCATGCGATAACACCGAAATATCGCTTACCATCGCTTTGATAACATTTGCTAAATCGTAAAGCTTCAATGTAAGATTTCCGATTTCGTCTTGCGTTATATTTTTTGTGTCTGTATTGATGTCAAAGTTTCCGTCCGAAACATCCGTTACCAAATTTTCCAGCCGCTTTATGGGCTTAACTAATCTGCCGGATATAATTAACATGATCGCGATTGCCGCAAGCACCCCTGCTATGCCTATACCTGCCGTGGCAGACATTATAAAATTTCTTTGATTGATTACGCTTGTGTTTGGCAGGCCCATAAAAATTGTGGCATACACATTGCCATCCGTGTCCGTAAGGGGAAGATAAAAGGCACTAAAGGTTTGCCCAAAAATTTCGGTTATGGTTGTAAGTTCCTGCTGCTGTTGAAACACTGTGCGTAAAATTTCCTCGTCGGCCATGCGTGTTCCAACAACGCTGCTTCCGGTTGGGTCGGTAAGGGTGGTCGCAATCCGCTCGTCGCCGTGTTCTCCCGCAAATATGGTAAATTCGGCATTGAACTGCTCTTGTAAAGAAATGACCATTTCAGGTCTGTCGAGGGCATTGGCGGCCACTACCGCGCCGACTATTTCACCCTCGTGAATCATCGGAACAGCGGAGCGAATTGTGGCCTCAAACCCGCCTTGCGCACCAAAGGCAACGGATGTTACGCCTTGTGTGGCCTCTCGCAGGGAGACTGTGCCAATCATGTCGCCAAAATTATCGCGATTATGGGTTCGGGCAAGGGCGATTGCGTCCGCGTTCATCACGGATATGTACGCTATGCCATGTTGTGCTACCAATTGATCCCCCCTGCGAAGAAGCCCCGGAGTATCTTCTGCCAACACCAATGCTATCAGCTCCGGGTCGGCGGCGATTTGTATTCCTACCTCTATAGAGTGGCGGCGCGTATCCTCGCCAAATTGGCGCAAACCGTTTGCCGCCGTTTCCAATCGATTATCCAGCATATACCGGGTAAAATTGTTAAACTGCACGATAGAAAATACGGATACAATTAAGAGCAGTGATGATATTAACAAAGCCGTAGGTATGATTATTTTACCCCTGAATTTTAATGACATTTTTTTCTCCTCCAATGTAGGCTTCATATTTTTTGTCATTTCTCTTATATCATGTTAGAATGAAAATGTCCGTTGCAAATACCACAAAAAGAGGATGATCGTCAATGTCAGTTTTACATATTTACGAAAAAGTAAAAAAACACCCCCTTTTCGAGGATATTTTGCCAAATGAATTTGCGGAAATGTATGATTGCTTGTCTATGTACACGGCGATTTATTCCAAAAATGAGGTCATTTTACTTGCGGGAGAACTGATGAAATTGGTAGGTTTTGTGTTGTCGGGAAACATAAAAATTACCAGGGAAGATGAATATGGAAAAACTACGATTGTTTCCGAAATTTCGGCACTGCGATTATTTGGAGAAGCACATGCTTACGCAGGGGTACAGCAAAACACCGCCACAATAGTTGCCAGCGATGATTGTGAAATTCTTTGGATAAACTATGCAAAAATACTTACATGCGCGCCCGATATATGCCCTTTTCCTACAAAAATAGAAATTTGTACATTTCACATGCAACTGCTAAAAAATATGCTCCGCGTCATGGCAACAAAAAATCTTCTTATTAATCAAAAGAATGAAATTTTGTCCAAGCGGAGCATTAGAGAAAAAATACTTTGCTTTTTTAACACCTATCGAGGGTCGGAGAAAAAATTTGTTGCCCCGTTTAACAGGGAGGAAATGGCGGATTATCTTTGCGTCGACCGAAGCGCGCTGTCTAAGGAACTGGTCAAGATGCGCAATGAAAGGATTATTAATTTCAAATTGAAGGAATTTGAGATTCTTTAATCAGATCTCCCTGTTCATAAAATTCTCTTGAACGGGATCGGGATTTAGCTTTTTGTATTCGCGATGCTCGATGTATTCATCCAAAACATCCTTGAGGATTGCGACAATGGGGATAGCCACCAGCATCCCCAGCATCCCCCCGTAGTGCATACCGATTGTTACGGAAATTATTACAAGCAGAGGACTGAGCGAAAACGACCCGCCCATAAGCCTGGGTTGAATAAAATTCCCGTCGATTTGTTGGATGATAAACATGAAAACAGCGGCAAGCGCGGCAGTCGGAATGCCTTGCGTAAATGCAACGACGATTACCGCAAAAAGCGTGCCGAAAATCGAGCCGAAATATGGGATGTAATTCATAATACCCAAAATCAGCCCAAGCAGTAACGCGTGCGGCGACCGGAAAACAAGAAGCAACCCGATCATAAGCGAGCCGAGTATAATCCCGTCAATCGTTTGTGTGTAAATATACATATGAAAATTGTGATGCAGTTTGCCGGAGTATTTTAGGACGACGTCGTTTGTCTTGTCCGTTACAAGCGCGGCAATCGCACGCTTTAAGTACTCTTTCAAGCGGTCTTTTTCAATCAGAAAATAAATTGAAGAAATGATTGCCAAAATCGTGGTAAAGACCATGCCCACCGTCGCACCGATTCCGGCCATTATTGTGTCGGTTATGTTTTCAACGTCCAAATCTCCAACAAGCTCCGTCACGAATCTAAAGATCAATTCCTCGTCGATGTCCGGCAAAAAATCGGGCAAATTCAAATCCTCGGCTGCCGTCATCCATTCGCGAAAGGTTTCCTCATATTCGACAAACGCGCCGACGATGGCGTCGACACTCTCGGTAACTCGAGGCCAAATCATGTTCACCGCAAAGATACCCAAAATAACTATTATTATAAGAAGTGCCAAAACGCTCAACCCGCGACTGCGTTTTCGAACAAAGCGATTGTTTACCTTCAGCAATAATTTTTCAATCGCACTGCATGGAAGGTTTAAAATGTAGGCAATTACTCCGCCCGCCAAAAACGGCGTAAGCACACTCCAAAATCGACTGAAATGCTCCGAATATTCAACCAAAAAATCAATGCCCGTGATTATGCGAAAGGCGATTATTAAAAATATGCCCAAAATAAAATACGGAAAAATTGAACGCATCAGCCGCGATTTAAAAAATTTTGACATGTTTAGGCCTCCTCTTAGGGCGACCTCTAAAAACCCTAAATTCGCATATGTCGTACTTTTTCCACTCTCAAGCATCTAAATTCGCCCCATGACATGTAATAGAAATCCGCCAC
>WRHA01000229.1 GCA_009783395.1 Defluviitaleaceae bacterium | reverse complement strand
GCAAAAAGCCAATTCGACCGCACCTTCATTTTCAAAGAGGCTTGGCTGTAAATAAACGGCAAGCTCCCCGCCATAAGCCCCGCAACAAATCCGCCGGTTTGCATCGAAAAATTTTCTAAAAAAACGCTGACAATTCGCCCAAACGTCAAAATCCCAATCCCCACACCAATCATTACGGGAATTAAAAATTTTAAACTCTCCTTGGGGTCTTTAAACAAACCGTTAATCGCATTAATTTTCCTGTCGTAAATGCGCAAAATAACAGCCAATGTCGCGCCCGAAACCCCCGGCATAACATTCGAGCTGCCAACCGCCATTCCCTTCAGCATCAAGAATAAATATTGCATTTTAGTCTCCCTTCAAAATTTGGCGTGGCTTGACACACATGTAATATCTTGTTAATATTTCTGTAATAATTTACTAAGGAGCTGTTATCTCTATGCAACGCGCAATCGCTTTCGGTCTTCTTATTACTATATTTTTAACAACAACCGTCTATGCAGATACATACGCCATCGTAACCGGCAGTCGCGTAAATGTTCGCGGATATGGCGAAATTTCCGATAATGTAATTTTCCAAGTCGATCGCGGAACCACGCTTGAAGTGCGCGGGGTTTCCGGCGACTTTTTTAATGCAACAATCGAAGGCGCGAACGACGTTTACATCTCGCGTGAGTTTGTGCGCGTAACGCAAACTTCCGGAATAATAACCGCTCCGTTCGCGATTGTCTATGACATCACCGAGGACGGCATAACGGCGTTTTCAACGATTCGTCATGGCGAGCGCGTAAATGTTGTGTCCGAGCATGATGGATTTGTTGGCATTGATTTCGGCGGCACAACTGCCTTTATCGAGAAAAACGCGGTACACATCCCCTACTTCGTCGACCTTCCCATTGCGCGAATCGGAAGCCGCCTCGCGGAGATAATAATCGAAACGGCTTTCGGATACATCGGCACTCCGTATCTTTTTGGCGGAACAACGCCGGCCGGCTTTGATTGTTCGGGCTTTATGGTGTATCTTTTTGCCGCGCACGGCATAAGCTTAGAACGTTCGTCCGGCGGTCAGGCCAGGCATAACGGCACCCCCGTTACACGCAACGAGCTTGCGCTCGGCGATTTGGTGTTTTTCGGAAGCGGCAGCCATATAACTCACGTCGGGCTTTACATCGGCGACGGACAGTTTATCCATTCAGCTTCCGACCGCTCCGGCGGCGTTAGAATCTGCGGTATGTATGAGCCGCACAATGTAAGCGGCTTTGTGACGGCGCGCCGCATTATTTAAAGGAGCATTGTATGCAAAAAAACGCGGCATTCGAACACGCAAAAAAACTTGCCGAAACAGGAAAATTTAATCTGATCCCCATCTCCGAAGAAATACTTTCGGACTGCATAACGCCGATTATGCTTTTAAGAGTTCTGCAAACAAAAAGCACCCACTGCTACCTCTTGGAAAGTGCAGAAGACACTCGGCACTGGGGGAGGTATACATTTCTTGGATTTAACCCGTCTTGGCACATTTCCTGCCGAAACGGCGATATGAAAATAACTTCGCCACACGGCGAAAAATCCTTCAAAACCGACAATCCGAACAAACACATACAGGAAATTTTGGATGCACACAAAAGCCCGAAAATCGAGGGCTTGCCGCCGTTCACAGGCGGGCTTGTGGGCTATTTTTCGTATGAATATGTAAAGTATGCGCATCCCGGGCTGAAGCTCGGCGAGGAGGATCATTTCAGCGACGTAGATTTAATGCTTTTCGACACGGTAATCGCCTTTGATAATTTCCGTCACAAAATAATTTTAATCGCAAATATATCGGCGGAAAATTTTGACGAGAATTACGCTAAGGGCAAGGTGCGGATCGAACAGCTTAAAAATTTAATAAACACACATGAGCGGCCGGCAGATAAACCAAGCCGCCTCTTAAGTGATTTCACCCCGCTGTTCACAAAAGATGAATATGTAAAAATCGTCAAGCGCGCCCAGGAATATATCCGCGACGCCGAAACATTCCAAGCCGTGCTGTCAAACCGTTTCGAGGCGGAATATGAGGGCAGTTTGCTTAACACATATCGCGTTTTGCGCACGATAAATCCGTCGCCGTACATGTTTTATTTCAGCGGAAGCGAGTTTGAAATCGCGGGCGCATCGCCGGAAACCCTCGTAAAATTGCAGGACGGAAAGCTGTTCACGTATCCGCTTGCGGGAACGCGCCACCGCGGCAAAACGGAAGCCGAAGACCTCGAATTGGAGCGCGAGCTTCTCGCCAATGAAAAGGATTTGTCCGAGCATAATCAGCTCGTAGACCTCGGTCGCGACGACATGGGCAAGGTCAGCAAAATCGGCAGCGTAACCGTGGAAAAATACATGAATATTTTGCGATTCTCGCATGTTATGCACATGGGCAGCGTTGTCAGCGGCGAAATTTTGCCAAACAAAACCGCGCTTGATGCAGTAAATGCCGCGCTCCCCGCCGGCACTCTTTCCGGTGCGCCAAAAATCCGCACAATGGAAATTATATACGAACTCGAGCAAAACAAACGCGGCATTTATGGCGGCTCAATCGGCTACCTCGATTTCACAGGCAACATGGACATTTGCATCGCGATCCGCCTCGCATACAAAAAGGGCAACAAGGTGTATGTGCGCTCGGGCGCGGGCGTCGTTGCCGAAAGCGTACCCGAAGACGAATACACGGAATGCGAAAATAAAGCAAAAGCCATGTGCAAAGCTTTGGAAGGATTTAGACAATGATTCTTATAATCGACAACCAAGACAGTTTTGCGTCGAATTTGTATCACGCGGTCGGCGCGGTTGAGACAAACGTAAAAGTCATTCAAAACGACGAGCTCGGCGTTGAACAAATTAAAGCTCTCGCGCCGAAGAAAATTATTTTATCGCCGGGGCAAGGACGTGCGACAGCGGGCGTATGTATGGAGCTTGTGAAAAAAATGCATAACGAAGCGGAAATTTTGGGCATTTGCTTCGGGATGCATATTATATATGAAGCGTTTGGCGGCAAAATTGGATATGCCGCGAAACTTATGCATGGCAAGGCGTCGGAGGTTTCCGTTGACACCCGCGCCGCGATTTTTGCCGACTTGCCGCCGTTTATTCAAGCCGGGCGGTATCATTCGTTTGCGTGCATGAAGGATTCCCTGCCCGATTCGCTTGAAGTAATCTCGCAAGCCGACGACGGCGAAATTATGGCGATTCGGCATCGAGATTTTCCCGTTTTTGGCGTACAATTCCACCCGCAGTCGATTTTAACACCGCAGGGGCAGAAAATTATTGAAAATTTTTTACAATGAGGGCGACCCCAGAATATACAAGAGGAGGCGGTTGTAATGAAGATAACCTACATGGGTGCCGGAAGCACGGTTTTTGCGCGCAACATTTTGGGGGATTGTATGGCGACAGACGCGCTTCGCGACTGCGAAATCGCACTGTATGACATCGACGGACAGCGGCTTCAGCAGAGCGAAGTAATCATTAACGCGATTAACGAGGGGCTTGGCGGACGAGCGAAAATTCGCGGATACTTGGGTGTGGAGAATCGCAAGGACGCGCTTCGCGGTGCAAATTTTGTTGTAAACACGATTCAAGTTGGGCTGTATGATCCATGCACGATTATCGATTTCGAGGTGCCGAAAAAGTATGGCTTGCGCCAAACAATTGCGGACACTCTCGGCATAGGCGGAATTATGCGCGGGTTGCGCACCATTCCTGTTATGGCGGACTTTGCGCGTGATATGGAAGAAGTTTGTCGCGATGCTTGGTTTTTAAATTACACAAATCCTATGTCGATTTTGACCGGGTTTATGCAGCGATATACCGGCGTGAAAACTGTCGGGCTGTGCCACAGTGTTCAGGGGTGCAGTTATTGGCTTTTTAAGCATCTCGGCATGGAAGATATGCTTGACGGGCGGCGCGAGTTAATCGCGGGGATAAATCACATGGGCTGGTTGTTGGAAATTTGCGATAAAGACGGCGCGGATTTATATCCCGAAATAAAGCGGCGCATTGCCGAGCTTACGGAAAAGCATCACGACATGGTACGTTATGATTATGTAAAGCGGCTCGGTTATTACTGCACCGAGTCCAGCGAGCATAATGCCGAATATAATCCATGGTACATCAAGGCACGTTATCCCGAACTGATTGAAAGATACAACATTCCCCTTGATGAATATCCGCGTCGATGCGTCGAGCAAATTGCGGGCTGGGCGAAGGAATACGACGAGCTTTCCGTTTCCGCAAAAGCCGCCCCACACAGCCGCTCGAACGAATATGCATCCTATATAATGGAAGCACTTGTTACGGGCGAACCGTACAAAATCGGCGGTAATGTTTTAAACGGCGGATTAATCGAGAATTTGCCGCTTGAGGCGTGCGTCGAAGTGCCGTGTATGGTGGACAATTACGGCGTAAATCCGTGCCGAGTCGGCAATTTGCCTATCCAGCTCGCCGCGATGAACATGACACACGTTAATGTACATCTTCTTGCCATAGAGGCTGCCGTTACGCAAAAAAAAGAACACATCTACCACGCCGCAATGCTCGATCCGCATACCGCGGCGGAGCTGTCGCTTGATGATATTTGTGCCATGGTTGATGAGTTGATTGAAGCGCATGGGGATTGGTTGCCCCGGTATACGTGATTTTTTAAGAGGTCGCCGGAAAATCCCTTGTTTGTTACCAAAAGCCACATGAAGGCCTTTTGCCTTTTTGTGGCTTTTTTTATATGCTAGGAAACTGTATCCGGCTTCGAGACGAACACGTCGCCTACCTCCGGATGTCCACGGTGCCCAATGCACGCTTGGCGTGCTT
>WRHA01000228.1 GCA_009783395.1 Defluviitaleaceae bacterium | reverse complement strand
AGCCCATTGTGCCTAAGCCCCCTGACGTAATAAATTGGCGGGGGCGGTCGACTTGCAAATAGTGGCACGACCACATTTGATGCTGGCCGACTTCGGTTACGAAAATGGCTTTGTCGCGGGCGAGTTCGCTGAGTCGTTGTATAACGTATTGAGGCTTCAGCAGTCCGTTTTCGGTGTAGCCCGGCGGAAATTTTTGTTTCAATTCCGCGAAGCGTCTTGTCCAATCGGGACATGGCGTTGGTTGTAAAAGTGGGTTTAATAATGAAAGGACTTTTTTCACGTCGCCGACAAGCGAATACGTTGTGCCGATATTTTTGTTTATTTCGGCAGGGTCGATGTCGATGTGCAGAACTTTCGCTCCCGGTGCGAAGCGTTTTGCGTTACTTATAACGCGATCGGAAAATCTCGCGCCGATTGCAATTAAAAAATCGCACTCCGTTGCAAGCGTGTTTGAGGCGGCGGTTCCATGCATCCCAATCATTCCGACATTATGTTTGTCGGAGGCAGGGAAGCCGCCAATGCCCATCGCGCTTACACAAACGGGTGCGTCTAATATTTTTGTAAATTCAACAAGCTCCGCCGTCGCGTCGCCTGCGATTATTCCGCCGCCTGCGTAAATCAGCGGCTTTTTTGCGGCATGAATCAAGTCCGCGGCTTCGTTAAGTTGTTGCGGGGTTACTCGCGTGCTTTCGCGCAGGGCAGGGGAGGGGGCTTTTGCGGAAAATTGGCATTCCGCCGTCGCCACGTCTTTTGGAATATCCACAAGAACAGGCCCGGGACGCCCGGAGCGTGCTATGTGAAACGCCTTGCGCACCGTGTCCGCAAGCTCGGAGACGTCTTTTACGATGAAATTATGTTTTGTAATCGGCATGGTTATGCCGGTTGTGTCGACCTCTTGAAAACTGTCTTTGCCGAGCATGGGAACCGGTACGTTGCCTGTTATCGCGACAATCGGCGACGAATCCATGTAGGCCGTTGCGATGCCGGTGACGAGGTTTGTTGCGCCGGGGCCGCTTGTTGCGAGGCAGACGCCGACTTTGCCCGTTGAGCGTGCATAGCCGTCGGCGGCATGTGACGCACCTTGCTCGTGGCTTGTTAAATAGTGGTTTATTTTGTCTTTGTACTTATAAAGTGCGTCGTAAATCGGCAAAACTGAACCGCCGGGATATCCGAAAATAGTGTCCGTACCCTGTTCGATCAAACATTCAAGTAAAATTTCTGCTCCGTTGAGTTGCAAAGGGAATCACTTCCTTTTTGAGGTTTGAATTTATACTGTAGCAAAAATCTACAAGGTTTTCAATTTTTATTTTTTTGCAACGCGTTGCCCGACGCAGTAGAGATGAACACTCCAAGCGTGCCGATTGCATATAGCGGAAGATTTAACAGCCCTGCCTCTTCTTTGTAGTCCGCCATGGAAGAACGAATAGCTATCACCGGGTTATATTTATCCCTAAACACCTTTAGACTTTTTGCTTGTAGATTGATTTCGGCCTTAACTTCCAAGGGGATAACGTCGTTGTCGCTATCAAGCAAAAAGTCAATTTCCGCGCTGTTTCGGTCATTTGTCCAGTAATATGTTTTTATTTTTTTGATGGTTTTTAATTGCTGAAGTACATACTGCTCTGTCAACGCGCCTTTGAATTCCCGAAAAAGGTCGTTGCCATCAAGCAAAATATCCTGCCGCAACCGTGTCATACAAGACAACAGCCCAACATCCACAAGAAATAACTTGAAGGCTTTCAAGTCTTCATAAGCTTTAAGCGGCAACAGCGGAGCCGTGACACGGTGTACCTTGTGTACAAGACCGCAATCCGCAAGCCATAGCAGTGCCATCTCGTAATTCTTTGCTCGGGCTCCATCTTTGATAACGCCGTAGATAAATTTCTTATTTTCCTTGGTAAGTTGTGCGGGAATGCTGTTCCATAGCATTCTTATACGCGGGACAACGTCATGGGGCGCGTGTTTTGAAAAATCTTGCTCGTATGAATCTAAAATTTGCTCTTGAATTCGCCGGGCCTCGTTAAAATCCTTGTTTTCGGAAAAATGCAGAACTACCTCCGGCATTCCGCCTACATAATAATATTGCTTCAATAAATCGATATAATCTTGCTTGAATGTGGTGATTAACTGAAAATCGCCCGTTGCAAGGAGTTCGGAAAATTGTTCTTTGCCCATTGCTCGGAGAAATTCCGAAAAGGATAAAGGGTACAAATCCAAAAACTCTACTTTTCCAACGGGAAACGATGTCCCCTGATGAAGCGCGACTCCAAGTAGGCTACCCGCACAAATAACATGGTACTCGGGAGCCTGCTCGCAAAAATATTTTAATGAAGTGAGCGTTTGCGGGCTTTCCTGCACCTCGTCAAAAATAAGCAATGTGTTTGTTGGGTCGATTTTGTGTCCGGCATATAGCTCAAGCCCCATGATAATCCTGTTAATATTTAAGTCGGCGGAAAATAATTCTTTCATGCGGTGATTATTGTCAAAATTAACGTAAACAGCATTTTCATATGCTTCTGCCGCAAATGCTTTCATCAGCCATGTTTTGCCCACTTGTCTTGCACCGCGGATAATTAAAGGCTTGCGGCTTTCACGGTCTTTCCAACGATACAATTCCGCCATCTGTATACGTTCCATGGGCTACACCTCCTACCGATAGTATAGCCAAATGTCGCACAATATACAACGTGATTTGCCTTGTTTCAAACATTAAATGCAACGACAAGAGGAACGCTACAATTTGAAATACGCCATTAATTCTTGCATCATTTCTGCTTGTGCGTTTAGCTCTTGTGCCGACGATGCCGTTTCCTCAGCAACCGCGGCATTGCTTCCGGTAACTTCGAAGATTCGATTGATTCCTTCGCTTGCTATCGCGATTGCGTCGGCTTGTTCCGCCGATGCGGATGTTATGCTGTTTATTATTTCGCTGACTTCGGCGGTATTTTTTACGATTGTGTCGAGGGACTCCGACGTTGCTTCTGCAATGTTTGCGCCTGCGTCGACGCGACTGATTGATTCGCTGATAAGCGATGTTGTTTCCGAGGCCGATGCTTGGCTTCGCGCCGCGAGAGAGCGTACTTCTTCTGCTACGACGGCGAAACCTTTTCCGTGTTCGCCCGCCCGCGCCGCTTCAACGGCCGCGTTAAGCGCGAGTAAATTCGTTTGAAACGCGATGTCTTCGATGACCTTTATGATTTTTGAAATGTTCGCGGATGACGTCTTAATTTCCGACATTGCCGAAAGCATTTGATTCATGGCTTCGTTTCCGGACTGTGCGTTTGAGCTGGATTTTTCCGAAATCGCGTTTGCGCCGGATGCATTTTCTGCGTTTTGACGCGTTTGTCCGCTAAGAAGCTCGATTGTGCCGTTAAGTTCTTCGATTGAAGCGGCTTGGTCGTTCGCGCCGTTTGCAAGCTCGGCGGAGCTGTCGGAAATTTGCTTTACGCTTAAAAGAACCTGTTCGGACGCGGATGAAATTTCGGACATTGTTTTGTTAAGTTTCGATGAAATATTGTTCAGGGATTCTTTTATCGCGCCGAAACTGCCGACATAATCGCGTGTGATTTTTATAGTTAAATCGCCGTTTGAAATGGCTTTTAAGTCTCTGGTTATTTCTCGGATATAACTTTGCAGGGTTTCGATTGTGTTGTTTACGGCCTCTTTTATTTCAAAGAAATCGCCGGCATAGATGCCTGTAACCTTTCTGCTAAAGTCGCCCTGCGATAAGTTGCCCATAACCTCGCGGATTTCGACAATCGGAGAATCGACGGCAGCGGCTATATTATTAAGTCCGTCCATGATTTTGCGCCAGTCACCCTCGTGTTTCGCAGAATCGATTTTAAACGCGAGGTCGCCCTTATTCGCGGCCGCGTCTACCATAGTACTTATCTCAAAATTTACATCTTCGAGGTGCGCCATAAGTTCGTCAACGGTGTTGTTAAAAATAATTTTTTTGCCGGGTAGTTTTTTTAGTTTTGTGCTGAAATCACCCTTGTTGACATTGCCCAAAACAGTCATGAGATTTAGCATATCCTGCACAAAACCGTCGGTAAATGAGTTTAGCGACACAATCATTTCCTTATAATTGCCTTCATATTTATCCGCATCGATCCGATAATCAATGTCGCCGTTCACGCTTGATTCATGCGTGAAAATTTCAATATCTTCGACCATGTTTCGCACGATGTTAACGAGGTAATATACATCCAGCGTCATTGCGCCGATTTCGTCGCGGCTGAAGTTTGAGTGCATGTCTACTTTTAAATTTCCTGCCGCGACAGATTTGACGGTGTTTGTTAGATTTTCGAGCGGTTTTAGCGAGCGCGTAATTAAGATAAGCAGTATTGCCGCCGCGACCGCCAGACCTGCAATACCAATGAGTAAAATTATAAGTGTAGCTTGATTTGTGGCGGCAGTGGCATACGCGCCGGAAAATCCTACAAAAATCATTCCGATTACGTTTTCGTAAAAGTCGTATAGCGGCATATAATACGCATTAAAATGCTCGCCGCGTATCGAAAGTGATGTCATATGGCTTCGCCCTTCATGAATAACCGCCTGCAACACATCGGGGGCTTCGACCGTTGTGCCAAGCATTCTCGCGCCGTCCGAATCTTCTAATGTTGTGGCAACACAGACGCCTTGCGCGCCGAAAACCGCGACCTCGGCACCCATGATTTCTGCAAAATCGTCGACAAACTCTTCCGTGTGTAAAAAGTAGAGCGCGGTAATTGAGCCGATGGTTCGCCCGCCGTATCTGATCGGCGCGGTTACGCCCATGCTGAGGGGAATTTCCTCCGTCGATTCAAACACCGTGGATG